>JBHOSR010000010.1:0-42015 GCA_042584405.1 Bacteroidota bacterium | reverse complement strand
TATTCACGAATTGGTATTATTTATTTACGTTTATTTTAGCATTTAGATTAACAATTTATATCTATCGAAAACTATCTCTCCCCCGAAAAGATTCTATAATAACAGCTCTAAGAGTTACATTTCCTATTGTATCGTTCGTGCTATTTTATAATTCTATCGGATTTATATATGTTATTATATTGTTGGGGGCATCAGAAATAATTGATCGTATTGAGTTCTATAACGAGTTAAATGTTCCTGATCCAAAAACTGAAATGAATTTAAAAAATTAAAATTTGTATTTATGAAAAAGTTACTACCTTTTATATTTCTATTCATAATTTCATGTAATCACTCAAACACTGATTCATCAGCAGATTCCTTTAATAAGATGAAATGGATTATTGGTGATTGGGAAAATGTTTCAGATGAAAGCCAGTATTACGAAACCTGGAAAAGATCTAATGACTCAACATATACTGGTAAAAGTTATTTAATTGCTAATAATGATACCCTATATACTGAATTACTAAAAGTAGAAATTCTAAAAAATGAATGTTATTATATTCCTCAGGTAAGTAACCAAAATGAAGGAAAAGCAATTAAATTCAAACTTGTTTCAGCTAATAATGGCAAATTTGTTTTCGAAAATAAATTACATGATTTCCCACAACGAATTATTTACATGCATCCAAGTCAAGATTCTTTAATTTCATGGATTGAGGGTGAAAAAGATGGTAAATTCAACAAAGTTGAGTTTCCTATGATCCGAAAAAAATAGAGCTATCTACAATTGAGATAGCTCTTTTAATTTTTACAACATGAAAATTATTGTTATTTCTTTTTTGCTTCTTTTTTCTTTGTTTCTTCTTTCTTTTCTTCAGCAGCTTTTTTATCACATGTGCTTGGACAATTTTTAGCTTTTTCTTTTGAGCAACATTTTTCTGTTTTCGCTTTTTCAGCTTTCTTTTCTGGTTCTTGTGCATTAGCTGAAGCTAATGAGATAACAGCGATAAATGCTATACTTGAAAGTACTACTAGAAATTTTTTCATAACAGTTTTTTTTTGTTTATAATAATTATTAAGACAAATGTATAAATAGAATTGTTTATTGCAAGTTATACTGAAGTTAATTCATGTTAACACGATGTTAAAAACGTGCAATTCATTCAATTTCTAACTAAATTTGTGTGGATGAAAAATCGAAAACTACAATTAGGATTAATTACACTTACTTTTGTCAGTCTTCTTGCTTTAATAATAATTCAAGTATCATGGATTGTTAAAGCAGCTAATATTCAAGAAAAACAATTTAGTCATAGTGTTAATCTTGCAATGAAAGAAATTGTTGAGAAAATTGCAGATGACCAATCTATTTGCCAAGAAGTAGCTAACTGTATTGGTAAGGGTGGTACAGTATCATGTTATAAAAATATGTATAATAATATTGAATGGACAAAAGTAGATTCCATTGTAAAGTGCGCACTAGATTATTATAATATAAATATTGATTATGAATTTGACATTGTTGATACACGAAAAGACTCGGATTATAATGTTTGTAAAAAAACATATTTCTCAGATAATCTTGAAAGCGTACTTCTCCGAAATGCCATTGAATTAAAGATTCGTTTTCCCAAAAAGAGTGAATTTATAGCTGCACAAATAAGTATAATGTTTGTAACTTCAATTTTACTGATTGTATTAATTTCTTTCTCATTTATTGTAATCATTAAATATTACAAAAGAGAAAAAGCTCTTTACCTAAGCACTCGTGATTTTATTAATAATATTACTCATGAGTTTAAAACACCAATTACAAATATTGCTTTAGCAAATAGTATGATCTCTAAAAATGAGAAAATAATTAGTGATGAAAAATTAAATAAATACTCCAAAATTATTGCCGTTGAACATAAAAAACTTAAAAACCGGGTTGAAGGATTATTAGATGTAGCCCGTATTGAGAATGGTAGTGACAGTTATTGTGAAACAATAAATATTTGCGATCTCATTAAGTGTACAGTTGATTCTTACTCGGTTCAAATTCAAGAATTGAAAGGTGATATTAAATATGAAAGAATTACAGAAATATGCACTGTTCATGCAAATAAGGAAGAATTTCAAACTGCTATCTCTAATTTAATTGATAACGCAATAAAGTACTGTGAAAAAGAACCTTTAATCAACATTAAAACTTACAACAAAGGCAATAATATATTTATTGAAGTTGAAGATAATGGTATCGGGATAAGTCAAGACCATATTAAACAAATCTTTGAAAAATACTATCGTGTACCAACGGGCGATGTACAAAATGTAAGGGGATTTGGAATTGGATTATCAACAGTTAAAGCCATTATTGTTTCTGTAAATGGAGAAATCAATGTTCAGAGTGTTCCCGGAAAAGGTTCTAGATTTATCATTAAATTGCCTTATTGCAGTGAATCATAATTATGAAAAGTGCTAAATTAAAAATATTACTTGTAGAAGATGACACAAATCTCGGATTCCTTTTATTGGAATTTTTAGAAACCAATGGATTTGATGTTAAGCTTTATCGTGACGGAGTTTCAGCACTAAATGGATTTGACTCTTCAGTTTTTGATTTTTGCATTTTAGATATTATGATGCCTTTAATGGATGGTTTTACTCTAGCAGAAAGAATTAGAAGGCTAAACAAATCAGTCCCAATAATCTTCCTTTCAGCTCGTTCTATGAAAGAAGATAAAATAAAAGGTTTTAGTATAGGTATTGATGATTATATTACAAAGCCTTTTGATGAAGATGAGCTTTTATTCAGAATACAATCTATATTAAAAAGAGTATATCCCAGCGAAGGAGAAAAAAGTAAACTAATTTATAAATTGGGCAAATTTAGTTTTGATGTTCAAAACCAGCAACTTAAAATTGAAAATAAATCAACCCGATTAACCTCAAAAGAATGTAAAATCCTTGCAATTCTTGCAAAATCAAAGAATAATATTGTAAATCGCGATGATATTATGACAGAAGTTTGGGGAGAAACAAACTACTTTATCGGTCGAAGTCTGGATGTTTTTATTTCAAAACTTCGTAAACATCTTCAAGTTGAACCTACAATAAAAATTGAAACAATTCCTACTGTGGGTATAATATTAAGTATAGAAGAATAATTATAATTATTGATCTACTTAAAATACTTATCTTCGTTTTTTAAAATTACAAAGACATGACTATAGCAGATATAATAGGATCTACAGGAGTTGCAATGATTCTAATCGCCTTTTTTCTAAATCTTATAAATTATATCTCAAACAAAAGTTTTTGGTATATTTTAATGAATTTTATTGGAGCGGGATTAGCTTGTTACGCATCAATACTTTTAAAATATCTGCCTTTCATTATTTTGGAAGCTACCTGGACACTGGTTTCTTTTGCTGCACTATTAAATTTACTAAATCAAAAAAAGGTCTGAGAATTTTCAGACCTAAATTTTTATTTAATTTCATCTTATTTCAAATCTTCAAAGGTAAACTCGCCCTCACGATATTGCTCAATTGGAGCACAAGTACAAATTAAATTTCTGTCACCATAACCATCATCAATTCTACTTACCGAAGGCCAAAACTTATTTTCTCGTATCCAATCTAACGGGAAAGCAGCTTTTTCTCTTTCATATGAACGAGTCCATTCATTAGCAACAACTACATCTTGGGTATGAGGAGCATTTCGTAATACGTTGTTTTCCTTATCTGTTTTACCATCTTTAACTTCAACTATCTCATTGTAAATTGAAATCATTGAATCAATAAAACGGTCCAATTCCTGTAATGATTCACTTTCGGTAGGTTCTACCATTAACGTTCCGTGAACAGGGAATGATAAAGTAGGAGCATGGAAACCATAATCCATCAATCGTTTCGCAATATCGGCTTCTGTAATATTTGCCATTGCTTTAAAGTTACGGCAATCAACAATCATTTCATGAGCTACAAAACCTGTTTCTCCAGTATATAGAATATCAAAATATCCTTTTATGGATGCCGCTAAATAATTTGCATTTAAAATAGATATTTTGCTTACGCTAGTTAATCCTTCTCCTCCCATCATTTTAATAAATGCGTGTGATATGGTCAATACACTGGCACTTCCCCAAGGAGCAGCAGATACGGCTTTAATTGCCTTATCTCCACCTGTTTTTACTACAGGGTGAGATGGTAAATAAGGAAGCAATTTTTTATTAACACCTATTGGTCCAACTCCTGGTCCACCTCCACCATGAGGTATTGCAAATGTTTTATGTAAATTCAAATGACAAACATCAGCTCCAATACTTGCAGGATTTGTTAATCCTAATTGAGCATTCATATTTGCACCATCCATATACACTAAACCACCGTTTTGATGAACTATTTCGTTCATTTCTTTAATCTTGCTCTCAAACACACCATGCGTTGATGGATAAGTAACCATCCAAGCAGCGAGATTTTCTTTATGTTCTTCAGCTTTCTTTTTTAAATCATCAATATCGATATTTCCATTCTCATCACATTCCACAACTACTACTTTCATACCTGCCATAACTGCACTCGCTGGATTAGTTCCATGCGCCGATGAAGGTATTAAAGCAACATCTCGGTGTCCTTGTCCATGTTCAATATGATATTCACGGATAACCATTAATCCAGTATATTCACCAGCTGCACCAGAATTGGGTTGAAAAGAAATAGCATCAAATCCAGTAATTACTTTTAAGTCTTCTTCTAATTCATGGAATAACTGATGATAACCTTCGGCTTGATCAGCAGGAACAAAAGGATGCATTCCTCCAAACTCTGGCCAACTCATTGCTAGCATTTCTGTTGCAGCGTTCAGTTTCATTGTACACGAACCTAAAGAAATCATGGAATGAGTTAATGAAAAATCTTTTCTTTCCAATTTTTTTATATATCGCATCATCTCGGTTTCTGAACGATATTTCTTGAATACTTCTAATGTTAAGAAATCTGAAGTTCGCTTGAATTTATCATTAAAAGCTAGTTCCTTGTTTAAATGACAAGCTACATCTTCCTTTTTACCCTTTGCTAATGCAAATACTTCAATAACATTATTTAAATCTTGAAGTAGAGTAGTTTCATCAGTACTAATTCCAATAGTATTATTATCAATATAATTGAAGTTGATTTCTCTTTCAAGAGCTAATTTTTTAATATCAGACGACTTTACACTACCAAGATTAATTTTTAGTGTATCGAAGAAATCTTTATTTTCTTGTTCATATCCTAAAGCTAGCAGTTTTTGATTTAAAGTAACTGCCATGTTATGAATATGCAAAGCAATACGTTTTAAACCTTCTGCCCCATGGTAAACAGCATACATACCAGCCATAGTTGCTAATAATGCTTGAGCAGTGCAAATATTTGAAGTTGCTCGTTCGCGCTTAATATGCTGTTCACGGGTTTGCAAAGCCATACGTAATGCAAGTTTGTTTTGAGCATCTTTTGAAACACCAATTATACGACCCGGTATGTTTCTTTTATATTTTTCTGAAGTTGCAAAAAATCCGGCGTGTGGACCACCATATCCCATAGGAATTCCGAATCGTTGGGCTGAACCAACTACCACATCTGCACCCCATTCTCCAGGAGGAGTTAAAATTACCAAACTCATAATATCGGCAGCAACTGCTACAGCAACTTCTTGCTCATGTGCTTTAGTTACAAACTCTTTATAATCTATAACTTTACCATTGGCTGTAGGATATTGAACAATAGCACCAAAAAATTTATCATTAATATCAATACTTTTATAATCTCCTTTTATGATCTCAATTCCCAATGGTATTGCTCTTGCTTCAATCACATCTATGGTTTGAGGAAATACTTTTTCATCAACAAAGAAAACATTTGCACCGGCCTTAGCTTGTGCTCTTGGTCTTGCATTAAATAGCATAATCATTGCTTCAGAAGCTGCTGTAGCTTCATCTAACAAAGATGCATTTGCTATTTCCATTCCTGTTAAATCAGTTATTACTGTTTGGAAATTTAATAATGCTTCTAATCGACCTTGAGAGATTTCTGCCTGATAAGGAGTATATGAAGTATACCAACTTGGATTTTCTAATATATTACGTTGAATAACCGCTGGCATAATAGTATCATTATATCCTAAACCAATAAATGATTTATACAACTTGTTTCTGGCAGCAATTTTTCTTAGTTTCTTAGAATATTCAAATTCACTAATTCCTTGCCCCAAGCTCATTGGTTTTTCGAGCCTTATTGAAGGAGGAACGGTTTTATCAATTAATTCTTCTAAACTTGAAACGCCAATTTTATTAATCATTTTGCTGATCTCGTGATCTCTTGGACCATTATGACGTTGAATAAAATTATCTAGAGCCATTTCGTATTAAGTTATTTAGGTGTTAATATTTGGTTTAATTTATTCAAATCAAAATTAAAAATAAGAATAATGAATAAACATTAAAAATATCATGTTATTCATTCTTTAACCATGTTTTAAAACAACCATCTGCTTTCATTGATCAGTACTTAATTTCAATGAATTAAAAGAACGGGTTAGTATTTTTCTCATGTTCAATTGTTGTTTTTTCACCATGACCAGGATAAACTTCAACTGCTCCATCTAAGATAAACAATTTTTCCTTTATACTTGAGATTAATGTGTCATAATTACCTCCTGGCAAGTCTGTTCTTCCAATACTTCCTTGGAATAAAACATCACCAACAATAACAAACTGATCTTTTTCATTATACAACGCAATACTTCCTGGTGAATGCCCAGGCACATGTTTTACTTTCAAAATTGTATTTCCAAATTCAATTTTATCATTTTCTACAACAAATTGAGTTGGTTTAGGTGGTTCTTGTACGTTAAAACCAAATGCTAATGCCATATCATTTGATCTTTCAAGCAATGGCATATCTTCCTTATGAGCAATAGTTGGAACATTATACTTGTTAACTAGATGTGCATTCCCCATAATATGATCGATATGACAATGTGTATTTACAATTGATTTTAATGTTAAGTTCTTCTCTGCAATAAACCTATCTAATTGCACGAATTCATGTTCATCATTACAACCAGCATCAATTATAATACATTCGTTCGTTTCGTCATATAACAGGTATGTGTTTTCCTGGAATGGATTAAATACGAAGGATTTTATTCTTGTCATTGTTTTAATAAAATTATTGTTTACCTTTTAACATAGGAACAAAAGAAAAGTAACCATGTTCAGATTCTTTAAATTCATTTTCATCGGTTCTATCGATTGCCATCATAACCTGACCTCTACCCGATCCAACCGGAACAATCATTCTTCCTCCAACTTTCAATTGAGTCAATAATTCTCTTGGTATTTCAGGAGCTCCAGCTGTTATTAAAATTTTATCGAAAGGTGCAAAATTAGGTTGCCCTAAATATCCGTCACCATAAAAGAAATAAGGTTTATAACCCATCTTAGTTAGCAAAGCTCTTGATTTTAGATAAAGTTCTCGTTGACGTTCTATAGTGTATACTTTAGCTCCCAACTCAAGAAGAATTGCACATTGATATCCAGAACCTGTTCCGACTTCTAAAACTTTATCGTGTTTTTTAATCTGTAAAAGTTCGGTTTGAAAAGCTACTGTATAAGGTTGCGATATAGTTTGTCCAGCACCAATCGGAAATGCCTGATCTTTATAAGCAAATTCTACAAATCCGCTATCCATAAAATTGTGCCGTGGCACATTACCAATAGCCTCTAGAATTTTTTTATCTTTTATACCCTTATCAGAGATTGTTTCTACAAGTTTGTTTCTCAATCCCTTGTGTCGGTATGAATCAGTCATGTATAAGATTTATCAAAAATTACAGTCACCGCAAATATAACAGAACAATTCACAATTATCAATGTTACATTTATATTAAAAACCTGTTTATTTTGCACGAACTGATTCTTAAAAGCCTTTCTGTTAACGATTTATTTATATATTGAATGTTTGTGAATCTTAAATTAAGGTTATCAACATAATTTGGTTAATAAATTGACATTATTAACCACTCTGTAGTGCTCTAAAAAAATTAAGTTTGTATAAATAATAAGATAATTATGAAAATAGGATTAATTGGAATTAATACATTAGAGAAAGAAGAACATTTCAAATTAATACGTCAATCTTTGCATAAAAATCTATTTGGTCTTTATTCGCATTCAGAAGATATTTTACCTCTAAGTTCTAATTATCATGTTAAACTTTTTCATTCAACCAACGAATTATTTGAAAATGTTGATGCTGTGTATTTTGCCGGATCGTTAAAACCAAATTATGATTTTGCACTTAATGCAATAAAAAAATCGTGTCATATATATTTAGAAGATATTTCAACGCTAAGCTTTGAACAAGTAAAGCAGCTTTATAAAGTGGCTTTTGAAGCAAGAACAAAAATACAATTAAAATTAACAAAGTCGTTTACACCAGAATATATTGAAGTAAGAGATTTTTTAAAACAACCCAAGCTTATTGAAATTGAAAAGTTCTTTTCGAAATTTTTAAGGCATGAAGAATACTTTACCGAAATTTTAAACAATCTATATTTCGCTGATCAAAATATACATTCCGGAGTAAAAAAAATATCATCATTAGTTTTACCAATAGACAACAATCATTTTAGCCTAGTACATTTTCGTTTAGATTATGATAATGGTGCTGTAGTAAATATGAAATTTAATAATATAGCTAACGAAAATAAGAGTAAGGTTACTTTTCATGAAAAAGACAGAATCATATATATTGATTTTGTTAAACATTTTGCAACTAAACATAGGCTTACTGAAGGTCAAATATCAAGACGAGAATTCAACATACCTCGTCAAACTGCTTTTAATATTGAAATACTAAACTTTATTAATTCTTGTCAAAATCTTGACATGCAAAACATCTCAGAATCGCCAACGGAATTAAAGTTGATTCAGGTTACACATGAGATAATAGAACGGATATTGCAATCTTCTATTCCAGTATAAACTATAATATTCCAACTACAGTAAGTGTTTAAATTACTTTTTTATTAGCTACAAATTTGTTTCTTTTACATATTCAATCATATTTTTCTTATAAGCCAATTTTCACTTTGAATGAATAAACGTATACATACTGTTAAATATATTTCATTCGATTTGCTGTCAGCAGTTATTAGTTGGACTCTGTTTTATGTGTATAGAAAAGTATTTATCGAACCTCTGAAATTAGGATATCAAGCGCCAGTAGAGTTTACAAATAAATATTACCTTGGTATAGCTTTAATACCAATATTTTGGATTTTTCTTTATTATTTAAGTGGATATTATAAAGACATCTATCGAAAATCGCGTTTGAAAGAATTAGCCCAAACATTTTTTACAGTTTTAATTGGTACTATAATTATTTTCTTCATTGCAATCTTAGATGATCAGGTTTTATACTATAAGCATTATTATAAATTATTTTCATCTTTACTAATAATACAATTTGCAGCTACGTACGTTCCTAGGTTAATACTTACTTCGATAACAAATTATAAAGTTCATAATAGAAAAATTGGTTTTAATACAATAATTATTGGTGGAGATAGAAAAGCAATAGACATTTACCAAAAAATTGAAAATCAACCTAAATCGGTAGGAAATAATTTCATTGGATTTATTAGTATTGTTGAGAAAGAAAAGTATTTATTAGAACGAGATCTTAAGAAGCTTGGAAACTTAAATGATATTCGCGATATTATTGATAAATATAAGATAGAAGAAGTTATAATCGCATTAGAATCTACCGAACATAAAGAAATTGAGAAGATTATTAATTACTTAGATGATAAGAATGTAATTATTAAAGTAATTGCAAGTATGTACGATATTTTAACCGGAAAGGTTAAAATGGCTCATATATATAGTACTCCACTAATTCAAATTTCGCACAGTTTAATGCCGATTTGGCAACAACAAACAAAACAGTTTATTGATATAATTCTTTCTATTGTTGCACTTATTTTATTCTCTCCCATTATTTTGTTTTTAACAATAGGTATAAAACTTACGTCGAAAGGATCTATAATTTATAGCCATGAACGTATCGGACAATTTGGGAAACCGTTTACTTTATATAAGTTCAGATCAATGTATATTGATGCCGAAAAAACGGGTCCAGCATTATCCTCAAAGGATGACAATAGAATTACTCCTTTTGGGAAATTTATGAGAAAAGCAAAATTAGACGAATTACCAAATTTTTATAATGTTTTAAAAGGTGATATGTCTTTAGTTGGGCCGAGACCTGAAAGAAAATATTACATAGACCAAATTACAAAAGAAGCCCCACATTATTTGCATCTACAGAAAGTAAAGCCAGGTATAACTTCATGGGGACAAGTAAAGTACGGATATGCAGAAAATGTTGAACAGATGATTGAGCGTCTTCAATATGACATTCTTTATATTGAAAACATGTCTGTTTATGTCGATTTTAAAATTATGATTTATACTATATTAAAAATACTTAAAGGGAAGCATATCTAACTTAACGGAAATGTCTTCAAAGATCTATAGACAGGACCTTCTGAAGTCAATCTGCTTTCATAAAAAATTACTTCTTTAATAATAAAATTTTGAAATTCCTGTTCTTTATACTTATTTAATAAGTTATTCAAATTCTTCTTATTTTTTAGAAATTTAATTCTACCAATAGTTAGATGTGGTTTAAACTCCTTGTCTTCAGTATAAAAACCGAAGGATTCAAGAGTTTTGTCTAAATGTCGTTTTAATTTCTTTAAATCGTCGGATTCATTAATCCCTAACCAAATAATTCTTGGATTATGGATGTTTTTAAAAATACCTAATCCTTTAACACTTAGAGTAAATGATTTAATATCTTTTAAATAATCAGTTAATGTATTACCAATTTTATTAATAATTTCTTCTTCAGTATCACCTAAAAAGAATAAAGTAATATGTAAGTTCCAATTATCGACCCATTTAATTTTTTCGTCATTTAAATTACTTTTAATATCGTTTACAAGCTCTGAAGTTTGCTCTGTTACTGGTAATTTTATTGCTATGAATGTGCGCTTCATTATAAATTCTACTTGAAATCAATGTAAAATAAAATTATATTTACAATAAAACAATAAAAACCTAGTAATAGAATTTAAATTTTATATCATGAAAAAAATTGCAGTTGTTTTATCAGGAAATGGAGTGTTTGATGGAGCCGAAATCCATGAAGCGACTTTAACATTGTATTCAATTGTAAAAAATGGGGCTACGTATGAAATTTTCGCTCCTAACATCAATCAGCATCATGTAATAAATCATATTACTGGTGAAGAAATGCCGGAAAAGAGAAATGTATTGGTTGAATCCGCACGAATTGCTCGCGGAAAAATTAATGATTTAGCAAACTTCAATGCTTCGGATTTTGATGCTTTAATCTTCCCTGGAGGTTTTGGAGCCGCAAAAAACCTTAGTTCTTTTGCATTTGATGGAGCCGATTGTAGGGTTAATATTGATGTTGAAAAAGCTATCAGAACAATGATTGAGCAGAAAAAACCAATTGGAGCATTATGCATAGCGCCAGTATTATTAGCAAAAATCCTAGATAATATTGAAATTACAATTGGTCAGGATAAAGGTACAGCCGATGCAATTAAAAGTATGGGCGCTTCACATAAGGAAACTACGCATGGAGAAGTTGTGATCGATAAAAATTACAACTTAGTTACTACGCCTTGCTATATGCTCGATGCAAATATTGGTCAGATTGGAGATGGAGCCGATAATATTGTAAAAACTATTTTAGATATGATATAATCGTTTTTATATTGCATAAAAGATGCAGGACAGATCCTGCTTCTAATGCCAAATCATTTAATAAGAAATTTCAAGTCTTTCCACAACTTTTTGATCTAGTGTTATTTGGCCCGTTTCAATAAGGCGAACTACCCGTTCAATAAGAAAATCTTTTCCTTCAGGGTCATATTGCGATTTGAGATCAGATCCAAATAATCGTGCGATGGTTTGCCAAAAGATTGCTGAAACTGTTCCCCTTAACTCTTTTAATAATACGTATGAGGTATTACCAGTTTCTCTGTCAATTAGTTTTAATAAAATTCTACCTTGAGTTATTGTTAATTTTTTTAATTCATTACCAAACTCGTCCATAAGTTGATTTTCCAGATTTTTAATATATTTTTTCTTTTCTTTTTCTGTTTTTAAGCTCTGAAACTCATTTTCCATCTCATCTAATTTATTCTTTGCATATATTGCATATGGATAAGCTCTTTTTACATCTCTTACAAGTTTGTAATATTTCCTTTCCCTATATCTATTTTTAAAAATTATTCTTGGAAAGATTATAACCTCCTCAATACTAACATTTGGGATCGTATCACCATCAACAATAACCATCCTAGTAACAACAAGAGTATCCTTATCTGATTTTTCTTGCGCGTATGATCTTCCAGTTAAAAAAGATAAAAGAATTAATATATTAATTATATATATTCTCATTCAGTAACTAAATTTCCAACAATAATACGAACGAAAATACAATTTGTTGTCTACTTAAAACAATAATATTTTTAAACAAATGTTAAGCAATTGTTAATAAATAAGTATAAAAAATTTAGCAAAGTTCATTTTGCATTTTTACATTGTACAGTTTTTTAAGAATTTTTTTCTGTTAACTAATGAAAAATCAATCTAAAAATTCTAATTTAGAATTACAAACCGAAAAATTTGATCATAAATTAGCTATTAAAGCTTCGCAGGAGTTATCAGAAGAAATTTTTAAAGAAAACCTATTCTTAAAAATCCTTAACCTTTCTACAGAAATAATACATGCAACCAAAGCAATATTATTATTATATGAGGATAATTCATTAAAAATCAGAGCAATTAAAAACAAGATTATTCATGAGCCTATTATTGTTGATTCAATGCCTTATGAAAATTCAAAAGATCTATCTCATGAAATAATTCGTTCAGTAATTAAATCAAAAAGTGTAGTTGTAATTAATAATGAGCAAAATCAAAGGCTAAGAATTCTTTCAAAATATATTCAAGAAAACTCTGTAAAATCGATATTGAGCTATCCTATTATTTATCGAGAAAAATTACTCGGAATTTTATACTTAGAAAATAGCGTATTAGAAGAAGCATTTTCTTCTGATAAACTTGAAATAATGGATGTTATTATTGAGCAAATTTCTATTTCACTTAAAAACGCTATTCTCTATTCAGAAATGGAAAAAAGGCTTAATGATAGAAATCACGAAATAGAGCAACAGGTTGAAGAAAATATAGTTCAAACTGAACATCTAAAACTCATCAATAGGGATTTAGAAGAAAAAAACGCTAAAATAAATTTGCAGAAAAAGGAAATTCTTGAACAATCCAGACAGCTTGAGATAAAAAACAAAGAATTAGAGAAGCTTTATATAACTGCTCAAAAAACTGATAATGCTATTGTAATTACGAATATTAAAGGTGAAATAGAGTGGGTTAATGAAGGATTTACCCGAATTTATGGTTATTCGTTACCTGAATTTATCGAAGAAAAAGGTTTTACCCTAATGTCAGCAAGTACAAATCCAGAAATTGATGAAATAATAAAAGATGTAATTAGATCAAAAAAATCAATTAGTTATAATTCCCGTGGTGATAGCAAGTTCAATACAACAATGTGGATGCGAACTACTTTAACTCCAATAATAGATGATAAAGGAGAAATATATAAGTTAGTAGCTATTGATTCTGACATTACAAAATTAAAAGAAGCTGAGGAAGAAATTCTAAAACAAAAAGAAGAAATCGAAGCACAACGGGACCTCGCTAACGAACAAAAGGGACAAATTCAAGGTCAAAACAAAGAACTGGCAAAACATAAAACACAACTAGAAAAGCTTGTTGAACAAAGAACTGCACAACTTAAATTTGCTAAAGAAAGAGCAGAAGAATCTGACCGATTAAAATCTTCATTTTTAGCAAATATGTCGCACGAAATCAGAACTCCAATGAATGCTATTATTGGATTCTCTGAATTGATTTCAGATCCCGATTTAGCACAAGATCAACGTAAAGAATTAGTTACTCATTTAAATAGCAATTGTAATTCGCTATTACATCTAATTGACGATATTATTGATATTGCTAGGATTGAAGCTGGTCAATTAAGAATTTTCAAACAAGACTGTTTTATTAATCAAACGTTTATTGAAATATACGATTCATTTAGTGAAACACAACTAAAAGAAAATAAAAGTATTGAACTGATTATTGAACTTGAAAATACAGATGAGAATCTATCCATAGAAACTGATCCTTATCGGTTCAAACAGATATTAAATAATTTAATAGGTAATGCAATTAAATTTACCGATCAGGGATATATTAAGTTTGGTTATCAGATTTCTCCTGCAGGTTATGATGATTTTGTTTTGTTTTTTGTTCAAGACACCGGTATAGGTTTAAGTAAAAAGGAACAAAAAGAAGTATTTGAACAGTTTAGAAAAGTTGATTCTACAACAAATGATAAATTATATAGGGGTGCTGGATTAGGATTAGCAATATCAAAAAACCTTATTAATGAATTAGGTGGAAATATTTGGATTGAATCAGATTTAGGAATAGGATCTACTTTCTATTTTACATTGCCTTATATTAAAACTAATAAAAAATATACACAACAAGAACCCGTTAATACAGATTACAATTGGATTAATAAAACAATATTAATTGCGGAAGATGAACAAAGCAATATTAAAATGATAAAATTGGTTCTACAAAAAACCAACGTAAATATTATACACGTCCAAAATGGAAAAGATGCAATTAAAAAATGCGAAGAGTATAGTGAAATCGACTTGGTATTACTTGATATTAAAATGCCAAAATTAAATGGCTTAGATGCTACACGTGAAATACGTAAATTCAATAAAAAGCTTCCAATAATAGCTTTTTCTGCTTATGCTATGCCTGCTGATCAGCAAAAAGCAAAGAAAGCAGGATGCACTGATTTTATTGCTAAACCGATAAAAAAAGACAAACTCCTGAGTAAATTAGATCATTATCTGCAGAAATAATTAAACATTCAACCATCTTTTATTGTAAATAGCATGTAGTTTTATATTTTCGTGTAAAATTTAAATTATGGATAAAAACGACAGAGATTACAGTAACGGTGAAATAACCGTACACTGGCGTCCCTCAAAATGTGTACATTCAACCATTTGCTATTCAGAACTACGATCGGTATTTGATCCAGGAAGACGTCCTTGGATAAGAATGGATAAAGGAAGTACTGACGATATTATTGATATTGTTAATAGATGTCCAACCGATGCTTTAACTTACACGAGAAATAAGGATTCTGAAAAAACAATCAAAAAAAAAGAAGAGAAAAAGGTTGAAACTAAAACTGAAGATTCACCAACAAAAATTCAGATAATGCAAAATGGTCCAGCGGTAATTTCTGGAAATTTCACATTAACAGATATATATGGACTTAAAATTGACTCTGCAAATAATATCGCGCTTTGTAGATGTGGTAAATCATCCTCGTTACCGTTTTGTGATGGAACTCATAACAAAATTGGATTCAAAGAAAACAGATAATAAGTGAATAAAGCATTAAAACAACCCACAAACCTATTTATTAAATATATACTCGCTTCACTTGGTCTGATTTCTTTATCACTGGGAATAATTGGAGTTTTTATACCATTATTACCTACTACTCCTTTTCTTTTGTTGTCAGCAGCACTATTTATGAAAAGTTCAACCCGACTATATAATTGGTTAATGAATCATAAATATCTTGGAAAATATTTACAAAATTATATTCTTTATAAAACAATATCCGTAAAATCAAAAATTTCATCTATTTCTCTTTTATGGATTGCAATATTTGCTTCCATTTATCTCATTGTTGAAAAATTAATTTTTAAAATACTACTTTTGATAATAGCAGTTGCTGTAACAATACATATTTTATCATTTAAATCAAGCATTAAAAAATGATAACAGTTCTATCTATTATGACCGCCGGAATATTAATTGGATGGCTAGTACACAACAAGGAGAAATTTTTAAAAATCATATCACAGTTAACAAATTGGGCTATATACTTACTTCTATTTTTATTAGGATTATCGGTTGGTACCAACCAAGAAATATTAAATAATTTTGATAAAATAGGTCTTCAATCTATTATAATTACGGTATTTGCTGTAAGTGGAAGTATTTTAATTTCATGGTTAACTTATATTATATTTTTTAAAAAAAATGAAGGGTAGTTTAATCATATTAACCTTTTTTGTTTTAGGCTTAATTGCTGGAATATATAATTTTTTACCAGAACATTTTCTAGTTAATGATTATAGTATATATGCACTTTATCTGTTAATGTTTTTAGTTGGTATAGGAATTGGTAGTAATAAAAAATCCTTAAGTTTAATCAAATCAGTAAATTTTAAGATATTGCTGGTACCCTTATCCGTAATTACAGGAACATATATAGGAGTTTCAATTTTCTCATTATTGCAAGATAACCTAAGCCTAACAGAATCTCTAGCAATAGGTTCCGGATTTGGTTATTATAGTTTATCAAGTGTGCTTATTTCAGAAGTTTCAGACGATGTATTAGGAGTTATAGCATTATTATCGAATATTACACGAGAAATAATAACTCTGTTGTTAACACCATTATTTGCCAAATATTTTGGAAAGCTTGCACCAATTTCCTCAGGAGGCGCAACTGCAATGGACACTACACTTCCAATTATTACAAAATATATTGGTTCAGATTATGCAATAATATCGGTTTTTAGTGGAGTCGTTTTAACAATACTTGTTCCCTTTTTAATCGCTTTAATATTATAAATGCTTAATAGCAATTATGAAATTATTCATGTTCTTTATTCAATTATTTGAATTACAATTCATAATTTTACACGCTCTTTAATAACTTCTTTAAATAATAAATAAGATGGCTGGAAAAATAAATATTAATGTAAGATCAGAGATCGGAGAATTAGAAGCAGTTATTTTACATACTCCAGGAAGCGAAGTTGAAAACATGACTCCTAAAAATGCTGAAAGAGCATTATATAGTGATATTTTAAATCTTTCAGTTGCTCAAAAAGAATATTCTCAGTTAAGCGGAGTTCTAGGTAAATTAACAAAAACTTTCCAGGTTAAAGATTTACTAGCTGATATTCTCACTAACGAGAAGGTTAAGGAAAATTTATTAAATAAGATTTGTCAGCTAGAACAAAGGTGTGATGTAATAGAACATTTAAAGGCACTTGATTCAAAAGAACTATCTCGTCAACTTATTGAAGGTGTAATTGAAGAAAAAGATACTTTAACAAAATATCTTAACAAAGAAAGATATTCATTAAGACCTTTACACAATTTCTTCTATACACGTGATGCAGCAATGTCTGTTCTTGATGATGTATTGATAGGAAGGATGGCAAGCAATGTCCGTGAACGAGAATCTCTAATTATGGAAACAATTTTCGATTATCACGAAGATTTTGTAACCAAAACAGTTAATCCACTTAATAGTCCAAATTATAACAATGAAACATCAATCGAAGGTGGAGATGTTTTGGTTGCACGAGATGATATTTTATGCATTGGAACAGGATCTAGAACTACTTCACAGGGTATTGATTTTATTTTGGAAAGATTATTGGCTCAAAAAGAGAAGTGTCGTCATATTCTGATTCAGGAATTACCATATAAACCAGAATCATTTATTCACCTTGATATGGTTTTTACATTTCTCGATATGGATACATGTATGGCCTACGAACCTCTAATATTGCAAACCAACAGATTTGAGACCATTCACATTACAATCGATAATGGAAAAGTTACTTCAATAAAAGAAGAGGATAATCTTTTAAAATCTCTGAAAGATTTAGGAATGGATTTAGAACCAATTTTATGTGGCGGAACAACCGATCCATGGATTCAAGAGCGTGAGCAGTGGCATAGTGGTGCAAACTTTTTTGCAGTTGGTCCTGGTAAAGTTATTGGTTATGAACGCAATGTATATACCATTGAAGAAATGAATAAAAATGGATTTGAGATACTAAAAGCCAACGATATTATAAAGGGAAAAATTGATCCGAATAACTATAAAAAGTATGTAATAACATTAGAAGGATCCGAATTACCGCGTGGTGGTGGTGGTGCACGTTGTATGACCATGCCAATACGCAGGAAGCCAATCAAATGGTAATAAAAAACAAAAGGATGTCAAATACTGACATCCTTTTAAAAACAAATTATTTTAAATTAAACCAATTCCTTAACCAAATCTGCAGCTTCTTGCAAGGTAATTGCAGAATAAACTTTCAGTCCCGATTCATCGATCAGTTTCTTTCCTTCTTCAGCATTTGTTCCTTGTAATCGTACTATTACTGGAATACTAATTGTACCAATGGTTTTATATGCATCTACTACACCTTGAGCTACTCTATCGCAACGAACAATCCCTCCAAAAATATTAATTAAAATAGCTTTAACATTCGTATCTTTTAAAATAATCCTAAATCCAGCTTCAACTGTTTCTGCGTTTGCTGTGCCTCCAACATCTAGAAAATTAGCAGGATCGCCACCCGCCAATTTAATAATGTCCATGGTTGCCATAGCCAAACCTGCCCCATTAACCATACAACCTACATTTCCATCCAGTTTAACAAAATTTAGATTATATTTTCCTGCCTCTAACTCTGCAGGATCTTCTTCTGATATGTCACGCATTTTTTCATAATCAGGATGTCGATATAATGCGTTATCATCCAAATTAACCTTGGCGTCAGCAGCAAATATTCTATTATCTGAAGTTTTAAATACAGGATTAATTTCAAATAAAGAAGAATCACTTTTTTCATAAGCAGTATACAGCGCAATAACAAACTTTACCATTTCTTTAAATGCTTTTCCACCTAATCCCAAATTAAAAGCAATTTTTCGTGCCTGGTATGCCTGAATTCCAATACGAGGATCTATTTCTTCTTTAAAAATTAAATGTGGAGTTTTTTCAGCAACCGTTTCAATATCCATTCCTCCTTCGGTTGAGTACATTATAATGTTTCTACCAGTACTTCGATTTAGGAGAACGCTCATATAATATTCTTGAACCTCGCTTTCTCCTGGATAATAAATTCCTTGCTCGATTAATACTTTACTTACCCTTTTTCCTTCTGGGCCAGTTTGATGAGTTACTAAATTCATTCCAATAATATCAGAGGCAAATTTCTTTACATCATCAATCGATTTTGCAATTTTAACTCCTCCTCCTTTTCCTCTACCCCCTGCATGGATTTGAGCTTTTACCGCCCAGGTATCCATTCCAGTATTTTCCTGTATTTGCTTTGCAGCCTCAATTGCTTTTTCTGAATCTTCAATAACTAATCCTTCCGGAACAGCAACACCAAATTGCTTTAATATACTTTTTGCTTGATATTCGTGGATATTCATATAAAAAATGATTTCGTTTAAAAATAATATCACGAAATTATCGATTTTTTATACATTTAACCAATTTTTCTTTACAAATTAATCCGAATTAAAAATGCGTAAACTTAAGAATAGCGAACTGAATAGACTTAGCATTGATGAATTCAAAAAAAACCCTAAGACCCCTATTATTGTCATTCTTGATAATATTAGAAGTTTAAACAATATCGGGAGTGTATTCAGAACTTCAGACGCATTTCTAATTGAAAAAATAATTCTTTGTGGAATAACAGCAAAACCTCCGCATAAAGATATTCATAAAACTGCCCTAGGTGCTACAGAATCAGTAAGCTGGGAATACTTTAATAACACTATCGATGCGGTAAAAGCTCTAAAAGAAACTGGTTATATAGTTCTTTCTATAGAACAAACTGAGAATGCTATTTTGCTGCAGGACTTTGAATTAAATGTTGACAAGAAGTACGCTGTTGTTTTTGGTAACGAGGTAAAAGGTGTTATGCAAGAAGTTGTTAATATTAGTGATTATTCTATTGAAATTCCTCAGTTAGGTACCAAACACTCTTTTAACATTTCAGTTAGTGCAGGAATTGTACTTTGGGAATTATTTAGAAAAAGAAATTAGCCTTAAAATAAAAGAGCGATTCAAAACTGAACCGCTCTCTATTAATATCATAATTTAACTAATTATTCAACGATAGTTTTGAAAGTTTCGTTTTCAAAATAGTTTCTGAATTCTAAATCAGTTTTTGCCATACCTTTAAGGTCAGCATCTTTTTCAACAGCAGTTCTTAAATTATTCATAATAGCACCTTCGTCACCAATTCTTGCATTGATAACTGCTTTTAGGTAATAATTCATTGCATGCTCTTTTTCCACTACATCAATAGTTTTGTTAGCTGAATCATTTTTACCAGCTAATAACATAGCTAATGCAGTATTGAAAGATTTATGGTTTTGGAAATAATTAACTGCAGCTTCATATTCACCTTCCATAATGTTAATGATACCTAAATTGTAATCAACAGCATTACCAGCATCAGTAGCATTTAAGAAATGTGTTTTTGCTGTTTCTTTATCACCTTCCATAAGAGCAATAACTCCTAAGTTATTAGTAATAATTGCATCACCTTCTTTAAGTTCATTAGCTTTTTCTAAAGCAGCTTTTGCATCAGTTAAATTACCTTGTAGAATATTTACATATGCTAAATTATTGAATGCTCTGAAACATCCTTCATATTTTACAGTTGCAGCTTTGAAAATACCAGCTTTTACTTCTAAGCCTTCTGCTAATTTACCAGCATATAATAATTCTTCAATATCTAAAGTATCAGGATTATTAACAGCATAATCGAGAATTACAGAGTCTGCATATCCAACTTTATCAACTTTAACCATAATTTCAGATCTTCTTAACTGAGGAAGAATATCATCAGCTAATACTTTGTATGTCGCAGAAATATTTTTAATTTCTTTTTCACGAACAACAGGATCTGAATACATAGAAAGAACTCTTAAAATAAGATCTTTATCTTCAATACTTGAAGCTTCAACTAATCCTTTAAATCCTTCCCAGTCTTCAGCAGTTGATTTTAAGTTATATAAAGTTTCAGCATCTTCTTTTTTAACTTTTGCTTTACCAATAACCTTAGCTAAGTATTTATCAGCAGATTTCTTTCTTTCAACTGACAATCTTTCATTTAATTTCTCTGGTCCATCAGGAGAAGCATATGCAGAAATCTCGATTCCTTTAAATTCTTTGTTAAGCTCTTCATTAGCGTTTTTAACAAAATCTTCTAATTCCTTAACGTCATCTGCTTTTAATTCTGTACTTCTTACGTTTGATCTTTGGATCACGTAATGAATATCAGCTTCTTTACTTTCAGAAATAATTCTTTGGAAGTTATCTTTAGCTGCAATTGGCATAGGATCAACCATTACCAATAATGGAGTAGAAATTACACCATCAGCTAATTTTACCGCTACTAAATCTATGTTTTTATCTTTAATAGTAGCTACGGCTCTCATTTCAAGTTCACCATTTCTCATAGTTTCTTGATATTTGAATTCGCCTGCGAATTCCATAGAGCCACCAGTTTCAAAACCAATTACTTTATTATTTGCTTCAACACTTTCTCCTTGATATGTTTTTGATTCTAAAACTTCTTCTCCACCTTCGTACTTGTATACTGGGGTAAATTCAACAATTGCTTTTTTGTTGAACCATTCGGCTGGAATGTCACCTTTAATGTCATACTTTACAGCTCCAGCGTGCATTTCCAGTACTTTTGGAGTTACATTGTACTGAAGGTTAGAAGCTTCTTCTTTCATTTTATCTAATCCACCACAGCTACTTAATATTACTGCAGCAAATAAGAAAGATGCTAAATAGTTGATTCTTTTCATAGTTTGATTAAGTTATTTGTTTTTAAATTGCTAATTCAACTTTTCTTAAGTTACAAACTTAATAATGTTTTGGTTAAAAAAAAAAAAAAAGCCGTAAAATATATATTATATAAGGGATTATATCGTTATTCTGTTAATTCCTACGCTGTGTTCCTTCTTAAATATTATCTCTTTTATTTTAGCGTAATCATCCTGATTCTCAACAAAATCCACGTTATTAGAGTCTATAACCAGGTATTTAATATCGTTTTGCTGCCTAAAGAAGTCGAAATAACCCTTTTGTACTTTTGTTAAATAATCTTCGCTTATTTCCTTTTCGTAATCCCTTCCTCGCTTTTCTATATTATTTTTAAGATTTTTAACGTCTACATGCAAATACACATAAATATCGGGTTTTGGAATAGAATTATAGATAATATTAAAAATTTGACGATAAAGATTATATTCATCCTCCTTTAAGGTAGCTTGTGCAAAAATTAACGATTTCATGAAATAGTAATCAGCAACTGTAAAAGGTTTAAATAAATCTCTGGAAGTTAATTCCTTATTTAACTGCTGATAACGTTCTGCAAGAAAAGATAATTCGAGTTGAAAGGAATATTTATCAGGTTCTTTATAAAATTTTGGAAGAAAAGGATTATCGGCAAACTGTTCTAATATAAGTTTCGCATTAAATTCTTTTGCAAGCATTTTCGATAAAGTTGTCTTACCTGCTCCAATATTTCCTTCAATAACGATATAATTCAAATTCACTGATAACACTATTAAAAAACTGCTTCAAAGATAAACTTCAAAGCAGTTTTAATTATAATATCTTATAATTATTTATAAACATTCTTACTTTAAATCCTCGTAAACAGGAGTTACATCCATATTATAGAATGCAAAAGACCATTTATCGGTAGCTTCATTTATTCTAACACTTGTTGGTTTACCTGCACTATGACCTGCTTTTGTTTGTATTCTTATCAGAACTGGATTCTTCCCGTTATATTTTTCTTGTAAGGTTGCAATATATTTAAAAGAATGTGCAGGTACGACCCTGTCGTTGTGATCTGCTGTAATAACCATTACTGATGGATAATCAACATTACTTTTAATGTTATGTAAAGGAGAATAATTATAAAGATTTTCAAACTGAATGGCATCATCACTTGAACCATATTCATTTACCCATGACCAACCAATTGTGAATTTATGAAAACGAAGCATATCTAATACACCAACTTCTGGTAAAGCCACTTTATATAGATCTGGTCGCTTATTTATAACAGCTCCTATTAATAATCCTCCATTTAAACCTCCTTGAATAGTCAGTTTCTCTGCTGAAGTATACTCCTCATTTATTAAATATTCAGATGCAGCTATAAAATCGTCAAAAACATTCTGTTTGTTTAATCCTACTCCAGCTTTGTGCCAATTTTCACCATATTCACCTCCACCACGAATATTTGCCAATGCAAACACTCCATTATTTTCAAGCCATACGAGCCTGTCTGTCTTGAATTCAGGCAATTTGCTTTTATTAAAACCTCCATCAGCATATAACAATGTTGGATTCTTTCCATCTAATTTCAAGCCCTTTTTGTGAACAATAAACATTGGAATCTTAATACCATCTTTGCTTGTATAAAAAACTTGTTTAGTTTCATACTCAGAAGCTTCAAAATTCAATTTTGGTTGAAAATATACATCATTCGTATTATTTTCAACATTATATTTGAAAACTGTTGGCGGAACTATAAAAGAATTAAAACTATAAAATACTTCATTGCTTTTGGTTGAGCTTTTTATGTTGTTGACACTACCTATAGTTAGTAAATTAATGTCTTGCAAATAATCACCTTTAATATCATATACTTCAAATTTTGTTTTAGCATCTTGCATATACGAAGCAATGATTTTATCACCAGCAAGTTTGCATTCTTTAAGCACATCTTTTTTCTCTGAAATTACATCGACCCAATTACCTACATCAAGAGAATTTACATTTATACGTACTAATTTATATTTTGGAGCATTAAAATTAGTTAAAACAAAAAGATTGTCTCCAACTTGATCTAATACTTCATATTCATAATTAAATCCCGTTGTTAATTTTACAAAAGCATCTTTTTTCTGGAGATTTTTAACGTACAAATTATTCCCATTTGAAGACTCTCTTTCGTAGACAAATAAATATTTTTCATCACCTGAAACCCCAACTGTATACAATCTAAGAGGATAATCCTTATTTTCAAAAATTATTTTGTCTTCATCAACTGGAGTTCCAATTTTATGGTAATAAACTTTATGATATTTATTCATTCCTGACAGTTCATCACCCTCATCAGCTGCTGGATAACGGCTGTAGAAAAATCCATCCTTATACCATGCGATTTCAGAAAATTTCACCCATTTTATTTGATCGTCTAATTTTTCTCCTGTTTCAATATCAATTACCCATATCTCATGCCAGTTAGAGCCTCCTTCAGAAATTTGATAAGCCAAATACTTACCATCTTTTGAAATTGCAAAATAACTACTCATAGCAATAGTGCCATCTTCAGAGAATTTATTAGGATCTATAAGTACTTTTGGATCTTCTTCTGAAGAGTTCTGCGCGTATAGAATAGGTTGATCCTGAATTCCATCATTTTTAAAGTAAAAATATCTCTCTCCCTTTTGAACTGGAGAACTTATTGTTTCAAAAGCATATAGTTCAGTTAAGCGATTTTTTATTTTTTCTCTGAACGGAATTTTTGCTAAATAATCATTAGTAACTTGATTCTGAGCTTTAACCCATTCTTCAGTTTTAGGAGATCTATCGTCTTCTAACCAACGATATGGATCCTCAACTTTAATCCCAAAATATTCATCAACTTGATCTACTTTCTTTGTATCAGGGTATTTGGTTTTTGTTTCCGTACAAGAAGAAATCCAAACTGATAATACTATTAGTATGAGAAAAATCTTTTGTTTCATAAGTATAAGTTTAAATGTATGTTCTATCCAAAACTTTAATAAACAATTAGATTACAAAGCAATCTTCTGAGTTAATAAAATTAAATTATCTATCCAGTAAATTTATAAAAGAAATAACTGTTTTCAAAATTAAAGCAATAAAGCATAGACCATTGTTAAAATCATAAAAAAAGCAGAGTTGTACTCTGCTTTTATATTATTGTTTGTCTTCGTTATTCTTTTTTTCAGGTCTTTCTGGTCTTGGTAAAAGTGCCTTTCTGGATAACTTGAGTTTTCCGTTTCGCTTATCTATTTCTATTACTTTAACTTCAACTTCTTCACCCTCTTTCAATATTTCACTAACTTTTTCAACACGACGCCATTCCAGTTCTGAAATATGAAGTAATCCTTCTTTACCCGGTAAAATTTCAACAAAAGCACCGAAATCAACTACAGATTTAACCTTCCCCTGATAAACTTTACCAACTTCCGGTACTTCAGTAATACCATTTACGCGTCTTAAGGCCTCTTCAATTGCGTCTTTATCTTCAGCAAAAATATCAACTATACCAATCTCACCTTCTTGAGTTATTGTTATTGTAGCACCGGTTTTCTCCTGGATATCTTGAATAACTTTACCTCCGGGGCCAATTACAGCACCAATCATATCTTTTGGAATAGTTATTTGAACTATTCTTGGGGTATGAGGTTTATATTCTGCTCTCGGTTCAGGTATTGTTTTAAGCATTTCACCAAGAATATGCATTCTACCTTCTTTTGCTTGTTCTAATGCTTGTGTAAGTATTTCATAAGACAATCCTTCAATCTTAATATCCATCTGACATGCAGTGATACCATCAACTGTTCCAGTAACTTTAAAGTCCATGTCACCTAAATGATCTTCATCACCTAATATATCAGACAATACAGCATATTTGCCAGATTCTTTATCAGTAATTAAACCCATTGCAATTCCAGATACTGGCTTTTTCATTTTAACACCTGCATCCATTAAAGCTAACGTTCCTGCACAAACAGTTGCCATTGAAGATGATCCGTTTGATTCTAATATATCAGATACAACGCGAACCGCATAAGGATTCTCTTCACCCTCAGGAATCATTCCTTTTAAAGCTCTAAATGCTAAATTTCCGTGACCAATTTCACGTCGACCTACACCACGGTATGGACGAGCATCTCCAGTTGAAAATGGAGGAAAATTATAATGTAATACAAATTTTTCTTTTCCCTGAACTAAAACCTGATCAACAACTTTTTCATCTAATTTTGTTCCTAAAGTAACCGTTGTTAATGATTGGGTTTCTCCACGAGTAAATATTGCAGAACCATGTGTAGCCGGCAAATAATCAACCTCACACCATATTGGACGAATCTCATTAGTTTTTCGACCGTCTAATCTCATCCCTTCATCTAATATTAAATTACGAACAGCTTTTTTCTGAACATCATGGAAGTATCTTGCAACCAGCATTGTGTTAACCTCCTCTTCTGGGTTTTCAGCCTGCAGCTTTTCAATATAATCTTCTTCAGCTTTTTTAAATGCTTCAGATCTTTCGTGTTTTGCTTTCTGAGTTTTAGCTATTTCGTATACTTGATTATATAAATCCGTATTAATCCTCTTGCTTAGTTCTTCATCGCTAGTTTCATGAGAATATTCGCGCTTTACAATTTTTAATTCTTCAGCTAATTCATTTTGCGCAATGCATTGCATTTTTATTGCTTCGTGTGCAAACTTAATAGCTTGTAACATTTCTTGCTCTGAAACTTCATCCATTTCACCTTCAACCATCATTACATTATCGATAGTTGCTGCAACTATAATATCAATATCTGCTTTTTCTAATTGCTCAAAAGTTGGATTTACTATATAATGGCCATCAATCCTTGCTACTCTAACTTCTGATATTGGTCCGTGAAATGGAATATCAGAAACACTTAGGGCTGCAGATGCAGCCAAACCTGCTAAAGCATCGGGCATAATGTCTTTATCAGCAGAAATTAACTGAACATTAACAAATGTTTCTGCATGATAATCATCTGGGAATAGTGGACGTAAAGCTCTGTCAACTAATCGTGATACTAATATTTCATAATCTGATGGTCGTGCCTCGCGTTTTAAAAATCCTCCAGGATAACGACCAAATGATGCATATTTTTCTTTATATTCTACCGACAAAGGCATAAAATCAACATCTTCTCTTGCTTCTTGGGCTGATACAACTGTAGCTAAAAGCATTGTACGCCCCATTTTTACAACAACTGATCCATCAGCTTGTTTAGCCAATTTTCCTGTTTCTATGGTAATTTCTCTTCCTTCACCAAGATCAATTGTTTTTTGAATTAATTTATACATGTTATATTCTTTAGTTAAAATAATTTTCTAATATATATTAAAAAAGGCAATCTTCAAATTGCCTTTTCTTTATTATTTCCGGATATTAAGTTCTTTTATTAAAACTCGATATTTTTCAATATCGCTATCTTTTAAGTAATCTAGTAATCTTCTTCTTTTACCAACTAACCTTAAAAGAGCTCTTTGTGTACTATAATCTTTTCTGTTAGTTTTAAGATGCCCTGTTAAGTGGCTAATACGATGTGTAAAAAGAGCAATTTGTCCTTCTGTTGATCCAGTATTAGTATCCGACTTCCCAAATTCCTTAAAAATTTCCTGCTTTTTCTCTGCTGTTAAATAGCTCATACTTATACGATTTATTTAATTAATCTAATATATACACTTTAAGACGTGCAAAAGTATTTATTTTTTTTCATTTAACAACATAAATGATAAAAAAAGTTTGGGTTTATAATTTTTTTAAAGTTTATAAAGTCTACTAAAAATAGACCTATTGGGATATTAAAAATGCTTTAGGCATCCCAATTCTACAAGACTTTTAGCCAGTAAATATTACTTTTTTAAGACTTTTTATTTGTTCGGGATTGCCCAAAACAAACAACTGATCGTTGTTTGAAATTTTTATTTCAGGTGTAGGATTAACAATATACTTATTATCAGCGGTTTTTAATCCAATTATATTTGCTCCAGTTGTACTTCTTATTGACCACTCGCCAATTGTTTTCTCGGTAAATTGTGACGACATATTTAAACAGGAGATTTCTTCAATATAGACTTCTTCGCTTTCTCGAAGCATTATATATTCTAAAAAGTCAACAATATCTGGTTGAACAACTAATTTTGCCATTCGTTGACCACCTATTTTGTCGGGCATAATAACATTTGTAGCTCCAGCATTTCTTAATTTTTTATCGGTATTAAAATTAGATGCTCTACTAATAATTGTAATATTGGGATTCATTGTTCTAGCAGTTAAAACAACAAATAGATTTTCGGCATCGTTTGGTAACGCCGTAATTAATGCTTTTGCTTTATCAATTCTAGCAGATAATAATATATCATCTTCCGTAGCATCACCTTCAATATACAATAAGTTTGAATCCTCACGGATTGATTCAATTGTTGAGTCGCTATTATCAACTACAACTATTTGAATTTTGTTTCTCTTTAATTCTTCGATTGCCTGTTTACCATTGCGGCCATAGCCAACCACAATAACATGATTACTCAATTTTTCGATTTTAGTTTTCACTTTATTATCTTTTAAATAATTTCTTAAAACTCCATCAACAATATAGCGTGTAAGTGTTGTAACTGCATATGCAAAAATACCAAAGCTAATTACGATTAGAAATGCAGTAAAAAATTGCCCAAAGGGAGAAAGTGGATGTACTTCTCTAAAACCAACAGTTGAGATAGTAATAATGGTCATGAAAAAAGCCTCGGTAAAGGTAAAACCTTCAATCAAGATATAACCTGTAATCCCAATTATCACTACTGTCATTAGCGAACCTACAGAAATATATATTGAGCTAAAATTTTCTTTCCCTATACCTCTGTTTTTCATTTATTTTTTACTATTAAATAATTTCCAATTTGGCAATTTAAGCATTTTTTATGATTGCAATACTTATTTTTAAGCTGTATTAAAGCTTGAGTATTATAAGCACTGCTTGCTTTTAATCCAAGGTCACCCCATTTGTAAACAATGGAATTCTTTTCAGGCTTTATGTTTTCAAGCAAACTAATTGATCTTTCCTGCAGTTCAGGTATTGACTTGATCTTTCCGTAAATAAACATAAATGGTATAACAGTATTTATAAGTAATACATCAATTGCAGACTTGCCAAGTCCTTTTGTTTTTTTAACTGACTCCTTATTAAATACATAATGATTTTTCCAGTATTCGGATGGATCAGCAATAAACAAGTTATAAAAATCACTAATTGTTTTTGTTTCCAATATTTTGGAGAATAGCGATGAAGAATTATATATAAGTGTCGCAAATTGAGCTATTCTTATAGTTGGGAAATTTCCTGGTCGTGATCTTAGAAATTTCCACAAGTGGTTTTCGAGTGGTTTTAAATTAAATTTATTTTGCAGGTAACAATATTCCTTTTTTAATCTTGAATAATAATCATCACCGGATTCATCTTCCAAAAAACCAGCTTGTCCAAACAATAAAGCCTCAATTTGAAATAAATTGTTTTTATGCTTTGCTAAATAATTTAATGGTAATGATTTTGCTAGTTGTTCAAATGGATCGGAATTTAGCTTAAAACCAAAACTCCTTGCTAAAAGAAAATAAAAGGCTGTTTCCCAGTTATTATTTGTTTGTTTTAATAATTGATTTATCTTACTTGTTTTATTTTCTAATCTTTCAATTGTTAATTTCTCCAACCAGTTTTGGACAGTGAATAAATCAATCTTTTGTACATCGTTTTGACATGATACCCAACTTTCATTTGCTAATAATAACTCATAATTATTCAGCAATTTTTTATCGAATTTTAATTCCAGGGTTGGTATTAAATTGCCATTTGAACGTAAAACATCTTTATCGTGATTATAAACCACTTGAAGAATAACATTATCATAAGCTTTATCTTTATGATGATTATGCTTATACCAATCTGATGAGTTTACATGAACTTCAACGTTACCAGCCCAAATAGTATCGTTTATTTTAATTTTTGCATTAAAAAAATCTGGACCAGAATCAAAATTATGGGTTCCCTGATTTAATATCTCAATCCTTTCCTGATTTGCAGTTATTAGATTTGTAGTTTTATAAAGTTTATATTTCCAGATATAATGTAAAAATTCTTCTTTCATAAAGATTAGATTATGAACTATGCCCTTGTATAAAATTAATAAATAAGTTTTAACGAAAGAGAATTTAAAGTGGTAATATTAAATTACACCTTTTGCTTTTAACAATTCTGACATTTCTAAATGAAGTTCCTGGGCTTTTTTGCCAGCTATTCGATCAAAATCTCCTGATCCATCTGCATAAATAATTGAACGTGCAGAATTTACTAACAATCCACAGGAATTATTCATCCCATATTCGGCCACTTCCTTCAAGCTTCCACCTTGAGCCCCAACACCAGGTATTAAGAGAAAATGATCAGGAACAAGTTCTCTTATTTTTTTAAGATGATCTGCTTGCGTTGCTCCAACAACATACATTAAGTTGTTTTTATTTCCCCATTCAAGTGATTTTTGAAGAACCGTTTCAAATAAATTCTTATCTGTATCCTTTATATTAAGCAACTGAAAATCTTTTGCACTTTCGTTTGAAGTTAATGCTAATAATATTACCCACTTATTATCAAACTCTAAAAGTGGAGCTACTGAATCTTTTCCCATGTAAGGAGCTACTGTAACTGCATCACAATCGAATTGTTCAAAAAATGCACGTGCATACATCTTAGATGTGTTACCTATATCTCCACGTTTGGCATCAGCAATAACAAAAATTTCTTCATAAATGAGATTTATGTAGTTAATTGTTTTTTCAAGACTTTTCCATCCAGAGACACCATGGGCTTCATAAAATGCAATATTAGGTTTGTATGCAACTACATATTGCGCTGTAGCATCAATTATTCGTTTATTGAATTCAAAAATTGGATCTTCTTCTGTTAAAAGAAAACTTGGAATCTTGGTAATATCTGTGTCTAATCCAACACAAAGAAAGCTTCTCTTTCTTTTAATTTGTTCGCATAATTGATTATAGTCCATAGCACCTAAAATTATTCAACACCAGCTTCTTTTAATCTTTCAGCATTTTCAGCCATTTGCAATTGATCAATTATTTCTTGAATATCTCCACCAACAATTGCAGGTAAATTATAGAGGGTAAGATTAATACGGTGATCAGTAACACGTCCTTGTGGATAATTGTATGTTCTAATTTTAGCAGAACGATCTCCCGTAGAAACCATTGTTTTACGTTTTGATGAAATTGCATCTATGTATTTTTGATACTCTAAATTATAAAGACGGGTTCTAAGTTCGCCCATTGCTTTATCTAAGTTTTTCAATTGTGATTTTTGATCCTGGCAAGTTACAACAATTCCTGAAGGAATATGTGTTAAGCGAACAGCAGAATAAGTTGTATTTACAGATTGTCCTCCTGGTCCTGATGAGCAATATGTATCTTTTCTAATGTCTTCTTGTTTAAGTTCAATGTCAAACTCTTCAGCTTCTGGTAAAACTGCTACGGTTGCAGCGGATGTATGCACTCGACCTTGAGTTTCAGTTTGTGGAACTCGTTGTACACGATGGACTCCGGATTCATATTTAAGCACACCATAAACACCAGCACCGTTTACCTTCATTACAATTTCTTTATATCCACCTACAGTACCTTCGCTTAAATTTGTTACTTCAATTTTCCATTTTTTACTTTCACAAAAATGAGTGTACATTCTAAACAAATCACCCGCAAAAATACTCGCTTCGTCACCACCTGTTCCTGCACGTATTTCAAGAATAGCATTTTTGTCATCTTCTGGATCTTTTGGTAACAACAATATTTTTATCTCTTCTTCAAGAGGACTTACCTTTTCTTCTAATTCATCCAGTTCCATTTTAGCCATTTCGCGCATTTCTTCATCTTTTTCAATAGCTAAAATATCTTTTGCAGATTTAATATTGCTTAGTATGTCTTTATATTCATGATAAGCCTCAATAATTGGCTCCAAGTCTTTATATTCCTTATTTAACTTTACATATCTCTTCATATCAGAAATAATAGCTGGATCGGTGATTAATTGCCCAACTTCTTCGAATCGCAACCTTATTCCCTCAAGTTTATCTAAAATCATTTTATTTCCTCCTTATTAAAACCGATGCAAAATTAACAATTAATTTGATAGATTATTCATAACAGAACTCACCAAACTCACTTTTAATGGTAAGTTTATTTTTATAAGTTTTTTCGCATCTACCTACAATTTTTGCTTCCACATCAAAGCTTTTTGAAATATTGATAATTTGTTCAGCATATTCCTGGGATATATATATTTCCATTCTATGTCCCATGTTAAATACTTTATACATTTCTTCCCATGAAGTTCCAGATTCTTTCTGAATAATTCTAAATAACTCAGGAATTTCAAACAAGTTATCTTTTATAACATGCAGATTATCTACAAAGTTCATCACCTTGGTTTGAGCACCCCCTGAACAATGCACTAAACCATGTATTTTTGATCTGTATTGTTTAAAGATCTCAATCATAATAGGAGCATAAGTACGAGTTGGTGAAAGAACCAATTTACCTACATCAATCCCTAATTTTTCAATTTTATCTGTTAATTTATAACTACCAGAATACACAACTTCTTCAGGTACAGAGGGATCGAAACTTTCAGGATATTTTTCAGCAAGGTATTTATTAAAAACATCGTGACGTGCTGATGTTAATCCGTTACTTCCCATTCCACCATTATACTCTTTCTCATAACTTGCTTTTCCAAAAGACGACAATCCAACGATTACGTCTCCATCCTGTATATTACTATTATCAATAACATCAGAACGTTTCATTCGAGTAGTTACTGTTGAATCTACTATAATTGTTCTCACTAAATCGCCAACATCTGCAGTTTCACCACCAGTAGAGTATATTGAAACACCCATATCTCGCAAGTCAGCTAATAATTCTTCGGTTCCATTAATTATAGCAGCAATTACTTCTCCTGGGATCAAGTTTTTGTTTCTTCCAATAGTTGAAGATAATAATATATTATCTGTAGCTCCCACACATAATAAATCATCGAGATTCATAACAATGGCATCTTGAGCAATACCTTTCCAAACAGACAAATCGCCAGTTTCTTTCCAATATAAATATGCAAGCGATGATTTTGTTCCTGCACCATCAGCATGCATTATGTTGCAATACTCTTTGTTATCTCCTATAATATCTGGAATGATTTTACAGAAAGCCTTTGGGTATAAACCTTTATCAATGTTTTTAATGGCGTTATGCACATCTTCTTTCGATGCTGAAACACCCCTTAATTTGTATCTTGAATCTTGAGACATTGTTGTGATATTTTGAGATTGCAAAATTAATAATTACTGATAAGATTTGAAATAAAAAAAATTCCCGAAAACTCGGGAATTCTATCATTATATATTAATTTTGAGGCTGAAAATTAGTTGAAATTACCTGAAACTCTGTTCTGCGATTTATCTGATGAGCTATTTCTTGTTGCTCTTCAGACTCTAATCCTTCTATAAATCCTGGTGTTAACTCTGTTCCTTCAACAAGGAATGTATTTTGTTCAATAATTTTTCTGTCAACCACTTTTGGCATAGTTGCTGCATATCCTTTTGCTCTTAATCTTGCTGGTTGAATTCCTTTTTCAATAAGGTAATTTACAACTGATTGAGCTCGTTTCTGAGAGCAGTACCTCGTGAATCGGTATGCGAACGCAATTCAATTACAACATTAGGATTGTCATTTAAAGTTTCAACAAGTTTGTCAAGTGCAACCATTGATTCAGGGCGAAGATCCCACTTAGCAAAATCGTAGAAAATATTTGGTAATTCAATCGGTTCAGCAATAGAAGATAATCTAATCTCAGCTGTAAAAGTCTGACTTTCTGTAATACCTTTTGTTGTTTCTTTTTCTTTTCCTGTTAAGAATCCTCGTTTCGATGCTACAAATACATAATCTGTATTTGGACGAAGCATAAATTTGAAGGCTCCTTCATCATCCGTTTCGTTAGTTAAAGTCATCCCATCACTTCCAACAAGTTTAACTGTTGCATTTGCTAAAGGAGCTTCAGTTTTATCATTGCGAATAATACCTTCTACATCAAACTTTAGTGGAGGTAATACAAATGAAAAAATATCGTCATCACCTTCTCGTGCAGAACTAAAATAACCTCTTTCCTTTTCTTTTTCTATAATTATTCCAAAATCATCCTTCGTAGAATTAATTGGGTATCTCATATTTTCAACTTTCCAAACTCCATTTTCATTAGTTGCTTTAAAAATATCTAAACCACCCATACCCAAATGATAATCGGAAGAAAAATATAATGTTCCATCATCATGAATAAATGGGAACATCTCGTTTCCAGCAGTATTAATTTCTGCCCCTAGTGATTCTGGAACGCCCCAATCTCCTTCTGGACTTGTTCGTGTTACTTTCCAAATATCTTTTTGTCCCATACCTCCTTTCATGTCTGATACAAAATATAATGAAAGTTCATCGTCAGACAAAGAAGGATGAGCAACAACAACACTATCATCAAGCATTAATATTGATTCTGCTTTACTCCATTCCTCATTTCTTTTTACAGACTGAAATACCATACAACCAATTGCATCCTTTTTATGACGCTCACATCTCGTAAAAAACATGGTATTAAAATCCTTGCTCATTGATAAAGCACCCTCTTCAAATTCGGTATTTATGTTTTCTCCCAAAGGAACAGGTGTGCTCCAATTTCCCTTTTTATCTTTTTTTGAAGTAAATATGTCGGAAAAATTAAGACCTGTACCACCATGTGTTTCATCACCAGTTGCTCCATCTCTTGATGAAGTAAAGTATATTTCATCGTATTCGGCTTTTGCAAAAGCAGGGCTATATTCACTTTCGCGTGAGTTGAAAAATTTCATATTAGCAACCTTATATCCATTTGGATTTTCTGTCCATTTTATAGCCAACTCACATGACTTCACTCCCATCTCACCTCGTGGATCCTCTGGTACTAATTTTTTATACTCTTTATAATTTTCAATTGCATCTTCGAATTTCTCATTCATCTTTAATGCATCTGCATAATATAAATAAATAATGGGATTAGCATACTTCTTTTGAATAGCTTTTTTATACCACATCTCAGTTTTTTTAGGCTGATTTGTTTTACGATAACATTCTGCTACTTGAAATGTAATATCAGTTTTTATATCATTATCGGTAACCTTACTATAGGCATCACGAAGCAAATCAATTGCTTGATAATACTGACCGTTTTGATAGTATTCATTTGCTTTATTATAGACACTAATTTGTGCTATAGAAATACTTTGTACAAGTAATATAAAAATGCTAAAAAGAATTACACTTTTAATTTTCATATCTATTTAAAATTACTGAGTTGTAAATTGTAAAAGTAAGACTTTTTAAATAAAATAAAAAAGATGATATTTATTGATTTTAAACCATTTATTAATACGCTATACCACACTCTTTTATTGTAAAAAGCCCAATTATTATTTAACAATCGGGCCACTAAAATAAATATATTTATGAATTTATATCCAAAATCTACAGTTCATCAGTATAACATGTTAATTTGTTAAACATACAATCTAAAATGTACTTTCTTTATTTTTTATCAATTAAAACTGTTTCTCTAGCAAAATATTTTACCTTCGATTGGTTCGTGAGGCATTATAGTTTTTCCAAGTATTTTAGCATTACTTATTGATTTTGCTAACATTTTAGCTCTTTTTTCTAATTTTGAAGAATTATCTTCAGTTATTATGATTTTTTCCATCGATTTAGTTTTTAAAATTCTGACTTAATTAACGAGTAAATAGCATCTCTCGGTATTTAGGAAATGGCCAAATTTCATCGTCAACAATTAATTCGAGCCTATCTACGTGATACCTAATACTTTCTAAATGCGGTACAACATTTTGTGAGTAATCAGAGGCTTTTTCTCTGATATCTTCAATTTGGTTTGCTTTTCTTCTAGCCTCAATCATTTCATCTACGGCTTTAGTAACAATTGCCATCCGTTCTGATATTTCGCTTATTGTTTGCAAATGCGGTTCTGCCATTTTTTCAAATTCAGTCTTTGAATAAAGCTCCTTAATACCACGAACATTGTTAATTAGAACATTCTGATATTTAATTAATGTAGGTATAATATGATTTCTTATTAAGTCTCCTAAAACTCTGGCTTCAATTTGCGCTTTCTTTGTATATATTTCTAATCGTATATCGTATCGGGCTTCTAACTCACGATCAGTTAACACCTGCGATCTATTAAACACATCCTTTGTATGTTCTGAAATAAAAGCTTTTAGTGCTTCCGGAACATCAGCGATATTAGACAATCCGCGTTTAGCAGCTTCTTTAATCCAGTCTTGACTATAACCATTTCCTTCGAATCTAATTTTCTTTGAAGCAATAATATATTTTTTCAATACCTGGAAAATTGCTTCATCTTTTTTAACATTCTTCTCTATTAATGCATCAACATCTTTTCTAAACTGAACAAGCTGATTAGCAACTACTGTATTTAACGTAATCATTGGCGATGCCACATTTGCCGATGATCCTACAGCACGGAATTCAAATCTATTGCCCGTGAAAGCAAATGGTGATGTTCTATTCCTATCGGTATTATCTAACAATATTTCTGGAATTTTACCAATATCTAGCTTTAATTCTGTTTTTTCATCAGGCGACATTTTCTTATTAGAAACCCTTTTTTCAAGCTGATCTAACATATTTGTAAGTTGCGTTCCAATAAATACAGACATAATAGCGGGAGGTGCTTCGTGAGCTCCAAGCCGATGTTCATTTCCAGCAACAGCTACACTTGCTCTAAGAATATCCGCATAATCGTGTACTGCTTTAACTGTATTTATTAAGAAACTAAGAAATTGCATATTATTTCTAGGTGTTTTACCTGGCGATAAAAGATTTTTACCAGTGTTTGTCATCATAGACCAATTGTTATGCTTACCCGAACCGTTAATTCCTTTGAATGGTTTTTCATGAAAAAGCACCCTGAAATCATGCCTTCGCGATACCTTATCCATCAATGTCATTATTATTTGGTTATGATCTACGGCCAAATTTGCTTCTTCGAAAATTGGAGCACATTCAAATTGATTTGGAGCTACCTCATTATGGCGTGTCTTTACAGGTATTCCTAATCTGTATGCTTCAATTTCAAAATCAACCATAAAATTTTTTACACGATCTGATATTGATCCAAAATAATGATCACTTAACTGTTGATCTTTAGCAGAAGCATGTCCTATTAATGTTCTACCTGTTAAGGAAAGGTCTGGACGAGCATTATACAGCGCATTATCAATTAAAAAATACTCTTGTTCCCATCCCAATGTAACATTTACTTTTTCAACATCTTTATCGAAAAACTGACAAACATCAATCGCTGCTTTATCTAAAAAATTTAGAGACTTAATTAACGGTGTTTTATAATCTAAAGCCTCGCCTGTATACGCAACAAAAATGGTAGGTATACATAAAGTATTTCCATATACAAATGCTGGCGAAGAAGGATCCCACGCTGTATAACCTCTTGCTTCAAAAGTATTTCGAATTCCTCCACTTGGAAAACTTGAAGCATCAGGTTCTTGCTGTACCAACATATCACCTTGAAAATTTTCTATTACTCCTCCTCCCTCGGCAGGTTCAAAAAATGCGTCGTGCTTTTCTGCTGTTGATCCATTCAGTGGATGAAACCAATGTGTATAATGCGTTGCTCCACGATCAACCGCCCATGCTTTCATTCCAATAGCTACCTGGTTAGCAATTTTTCTGTCAATTCTAATTCCTTTGTTAATTGATTCAACAACATTTTGATACGCCTCATGTGATAAATACTCCTGCATTTTATATCTGTCAAAAACATTTTCACCAAAATAGTCTGAAGTTTTTGCCGATGGAAGAGTAACCTCAACAGGTTTTCTGTTTAACACATCTTCAATTGCTTTAAATCTGATTGTAGCCATGATTAATTTATAATTTAGGAATTAATAATAATGCATTGCAATACAAAAATATGTTTTTATCATTTGCTGCCCTAATTTTTGATACCTTAATTTTAATATTTATATCTTTTTTAATTTTTACCCCCTGTTTTTTAAGGCTTCAATCAATTATTTTTATTATTTTCAATATTTAGTTATAAAAAAAGTCCGACTTGTAGTCGGACTTTTAATTAATTAATAAATTTTTTATTTCATTATTTCAGTATAATATTTATAAAAATATGGTATTGTATTAATTCCATTGTAGAACTGCTCTAAAGGATAGTTTTCATTTGGTGAGTGAATAGCATCAGACTCGAGTCCAAATCCCATTAATACAGATTTTATTCCTAATATTTTTTCAAATTCAGAAATAATAGGAATACTACCTCCACTTCGAACGGGAACTGGTTTCCTTTTATAAATTTCTTCATAAGCTTTTTCAGCAGCTTCATAAGCTGGTAAGTCAATTGGGCAAACATATGCCTGTCCACCATGTAAAAACTTCACATCAACTTTTACATAATCTGGAGCAATTTTTTCGAAATGTTCTTTGAATAATTTCGCTATTTTCTCATTGTTTTGGTTAGGCACTAAACGAGATGAAATTTTTGCAAAAGCTTTCGACGGAAGTACTGTTTTTGCACCTTCACCAGTATATCCACCCCAAATACCACAAACATCGAATGATGGGCGAATACCTGTGCGTTCGTTCGTTGAATATCCTTTTTCTCCCCACAATTCTTTTACATCAATGGCATCTTTATATTCTTGCTCAGAAAAAGGTGCTTCAGCCATTTTTGCTCGTTCAATATCTGATATCTCTAGAACATCATCATAAAATCCAGGAATAGTGATTCGTCCATTTTCATCAACCATATCAGTAATCATTTTTGTTAATACGTTAATTGGATTTGCAACTGCTCCACCAAATAATCCTGAATGAAGATCGCGGTTTGGGCCAGTCATTTCAACTTCCCAATATGATAAACCTCTTAAACCTGTAGTAATTGAAGGAATATCTGGTGCAATCATTCCTGTATCAGAAACTAAAATTATATCTGCTTTAACCAGTTCTTTATTTTCTTCGCACCATTTCGGTAGACTTGGAGAACCAACTTCTTCTTCGCCTTCGATCATGAATTTAACATTACACGGCAACGAATCAGTTTTTACCATTGCTTCAAAAGCTTTAATATGCATCATTCCCTGACCTTTATCATCATCTGCTCCACGAGCCCAAATCTTTCCATCTTTAACAACTGGCTCAAATGGTTTTGTATTCCACAAATCGATTGGATCAACAGGCATTACATCATAGTGAGCATAAACCAAAACTGTTGGTTTTGAAGGATCAATCATTTTTTCTGCATAAACCACAGGATTTCCGGTAGAAGACATTACTTCTACTTTATCGCAACCTGCTTTTAACAATAATTCTTTCAGTTTTTCAGCTGTTTTTACCATATCCGGCTTATGGTCTTGAATTGAACTGATTGATGGAATCCTTATTAATTCAAATAATTCTTCTAGAAATCGATCTTTATTCTCTTCGATGTACTGTTTAACTTTTTCCATTTTTATTGATTTTATTTAATTATTACGTTTCTACAAATGAGTGTCTAAATTAATACTTTTCAAATTTATTCACAATCTTCTGATTGTTCATATTGATTAATTTCCTTTTTATATGCATCTGCTGTTTCCAACAATTCAACATACCAATCTTCTCCATATTTTCTTACCAAAGCTTCTTTAAGGAATTCATAAGCTTTTACCTTTTTCTTACAACCATATTTTCGTGCAGGATCGCAAACATTCCAGAAATGATAATTTAAAGCATCCATATCATCTCCCAATTTTTTTATTCTGATGGGATAAAGATGACAAGATATTGGTTTTTGAAATGAAGTTTTTCCTTTCAAAAATGCCTTCTCAATTCCACATTTGGCAATTCCATGCTCAAAAATCGTATATGCACATTCTTTACCATTTAACAATGGAGTTACTGGCTCCCCATCGCGTTTATCAATAACCGAAAACCCAACCTTTTCAATTTCCCGAATAGATTCATCACGGAGATATTTTTTAAATTTAGGATAATACTTTTCTATTAATTCTGCTTCATATGCTTCTAAAGGAGCTCCAGCTTCACCTTCAACACAACAATGACCTTTACAACTATCCAAATTACATAAAAAATCTTCTTCGAGCAATTCAGTTCCCACAATGCAATTGCCCACCTGCATCATATAATTCATCTATCTATTTTTATTCGATTACCAAATTTTTACCTGTCATTTCTTTTGAGGCTTCCAGTCCCATTAAGGAAAGAATTGTAGGCGCAACATCAGCCAAAATACCATTTTGAACTGATTTATACTTATCAGAAACTAAAATAAAAGGAACAGGATTTAATGAATGTGCAGTATTTTCAGAACCATCTGCATTTACAGCATTATCTGCATTGCCATGATCGGCAATAATGATTGCTTCGTAACCATTTGCTTTTGCGGTTTCAACTACTTCGCTTACACACTGATCAACTGCTTCAACAGCTTTTGTAATAGCTTCGTAAACTCCCGTATGGCCAACCATATCGCCATTTGCAAAATTTAAACACACAAAATCTGTATCTTGTTTTTTTAATTCTTCAACAATTGCATCTTTTACCAAATAAGCGCTCATTTCTGGTTGTAGATCATAAGTTGCTACTTTAGGAGATTGTGTTAAAATTCTTTTTTCGTTTTCAAACTCTTCTTCACGTCCACCTGAGAAAAAGAATGTAACGTGTGCATATTTTTCAGTTTCCGCAATACGAATTTGCTTTTTTCCGTTTTTTGCTAAAATTTCACCTAGTGTATTATTTAAGTTCTCTTTATCGTAAGCAATATGAACACCTTTAAATGTTTCATCGTAACGGGTAAGAGTTACATAATGCAAAGGCATTGTGTGCATCCCATGTTCATGCATATCTTTTTGAGTAAGCGCAATGGTCATTTCTCTTAAACGATCGGTACGGAAATTAAAGCAAATAACAACATCATTGGGTTGAATTTTCCCTATAGGATTTCCATCAGAATCAACCTTAACAATTGGCTTGATGAATTCATCTGTTATTCCTTCATCATATGACTCCTGTACTGATTGAACCATATTTGTTGATTGTTTTCCTTTTCCATCAACATATAAATCGTAAGCTTCTTTTATTCGCTCCCATCTTTTATCCCGGTCCATTCCGTAGTAACGACCTACCAAGGTTGCGATTTCTCCATTGGAACTTTTTAAATGATTTTCAAGATTTTGAATAAATCCTTTTCCACTGCGAGGATCCACATCGCGGCCATCGGTCAATGCATGAACAAAAACTTTATTCAAACCATAATCTTTTGTTAAATCGCACAGTTTATAGAGATGTTTATCAGAAGAATGGACTCCACCATCTGAAACTAAACCAATAAAATGCACTGCAACATTATTTTCTTTAGCGTAATTGAAAGCATTAATTAATGCCTTATTCGATGTTATACCATTATCTTTAACAGCTTTATTAATTTTAACTAAATCCTGGTAAACGACACGTCCGGCTCCAATATTTAAATGGCCAACCTCTGAATTTCCCATTTGACCCTCTGGTAAACCAACATTATTTCCGGAAGTTTGCAATTGAGAATGCGGATATTTTGTATATAAACTATCTATATATGGAGTATTGGCATTGTAAATTACATCTGACTTAGATTTATTTCCTATTCCCCAACCGTCGAGAATTAGAAGAATTACTTTTTGATTATTCATTATTCCGTTTCCAATTTTGTTTATTTTAAAACAAGTGTATTTATAAAAAGTTTCAGCAAAATTATTCTTTTTTATACCCAAATAAAATTTATTGAGTTTATAAAAACGAAAAAGAGAACAACTATTAATTAAGCCATTCTCTTTTCACTAACCCTAAATTTTACTAACAAAAAAACTAACCCTAAAAACTATTTACCTGTATTTATTGATCAGTGGGTTGACACACATACTT
>JBHOSR010000009.1:0-43827 GCA_042584405.1 Bacteroidota bacterium | reverse complement strand
ATGAAAAGATTCTTGCTTTATGCAGTTGGAGTATTCTTAGTTCAATTAAGTTTTGCTCAAATTCCTTCAGGATACTATGATTCAGCAGATGGTCTTACAGGAGAGGCGTTAAAATCAGCTTTGCATAATATTATTGATGGTCATACTGAGTATTCATATGACGCTATTAGATATATTCTTGATGAAACAGATGAAGATCCTAACAATACGGGACAATTAATATTATTATATAAAGGGAATAGCATAAACTCTACATGGGATGGAGGAGCCACATGGAACAGGGAACATGTTTGGTCTAAGTCTCACGGAGATTTTGGAACAACACCACCAGCTGGAACAGATTTACATCATCTTCGTCCAACAGATCCTTCAGTAAACTCTGATCGGAGCGATTTAGATTTTGATAATGGTGGGTCACAGCATCCAGAAGCAACAGAATGTTATTACGATTCTGATTCGTGGGAACCACGTGACGCTGTAAAAGGAGATGTTGCGCGTATGATGTTTTATATGGCTGTTCGTTACGAAGGTGATGCAGCAGGAGAACCAGATCTTGAACTGGTCGATCGTTTAACAAGTTTTTATAATCCTGAGTTTGGTGTATTAAGTACGCTTTTAGAATGGCATAACGAAGATGCAGTTGATGATTTTGAAAGAAATCGCAATGAAGTGGTATACTCATATCAAAACAATCGAAATCCTTTTATTGATCATCCTGAATACGTAGCAAATATTTGGGGAGGAGCAGTAACAAACAATCCTCCTTCAATCGCGGATGTTGAGAATTCTCCTGAAATCCCAACTTCATCAGAAACCGTTGCGATATCGGCAACAATTACTGATTCGGATGGAACTATAACCAATGCAGAATTACATTGGGGATTAAGTTCAGGTTCTTTGACAAACACAATTGCAATGTCTGTTACTTCAGGAAATACTTATAACTCAAATACTGATATTCCTGCCCAAATTGATGGCGCTACAGTTTATTTTGAAATAGAAGCAACCGATGATTCTTCCGATGTTACAACCACTGCAGAATACAATTATACTATAGATGACAATCCACCTATCATAATTTTAAATGAAGATTTTTCGATCTGTCCTGCATCAAGCTGGACAAGTTTTAGTGTCTCTGGAACAGAAGACTGGGAATGTGAAACTAACTATATGCAGGTAAATGCATATAATTCAACTGGAGTATGCGATGATTGGTTGATTTCTCCAGCAATAGATTTAAATTCATATAACAATGAAATTCTATCATTTAATTCATGGAGTAAATATAGTGACACATATTACCCGCCAATCGAAATAAAGTATTCTTCTGATTATGCTGGAAGTGGAGACCCAAGCTCAGCCGCGTGGTATACATTGTCTGCAACTTGGTCTGCAGAAAATTCAGAATTATGGACAGAATCAGGGGAAATAGATATATCAAGTATTACAGGGAGTCAGGTTTATTTTGCATTCCATTATACATCATCGGGCAACGGTTCAGGAACATCCGCATGGTGGGAAATTGATGATATAAATATTTCTGGAATAGAAGCAACTGCAAATAACTTACCTCAAATATCAGGAATATCAAACATTCCATTATTACCAACAGAAGAAGAGGATGTAACAATAACAGCAACCATAACTGATTCGGACGGAACAATAGCAACTGCAGAAATTAAATGGGGAACAACTGCAGGGAATTATCCAAACACAGTTTCAATGACTAATTCTGGGGATGATTATTCGGGAATAATAACTGCACAAGCTGGTGGAACAACCGTTTATTATGTTATAGAGGCTACAGATGATGATACAGGATCAACTCGTTCTGACGAAAACAATTTTTCATTTTCTGTTGTAGTTAATGAATTGCCTGAAATTACAAGCATTTCACATTTGCCAGCATCTCCATTAGAAACAGAAGATGTTACGGTTTCTGCAACTGTAACCGATTCAGACGGAACAATAGCAACTGCAGAAATTAAATGGGGAACTACCACTGGGAATTATCCAAATACCGTATCAATGACTAATTCTGGAGATGTATACTCAGGAATTATACCTTCTCAAACAGGAGGAACAGCTATTTATTTTGTAATTGAAGCAACAGATGATGATGCTGATTCTGAAAGATCATCGGAATACAGTTTTTCATTTAACACTACTGGAAATGAGACCCCGCAAATTACAAACATAAACATTAATCCAACCGATCCTGAAAGCACAGAGAGTGTCTCTGTTTCGGCCACTATTACTGATTCTGACGGAACAATTTCAAACGCAGAAATAAAATGGGGAACATCAACAGGAGATTACCCAAACACTATTACTATGACAAATTCTGGAGACACATATTCGGGAGCAATTCCATCTCAGGCAGATGAAACACAAGTATATTTTATAATTTATGCAGTTGATGAAGACGGTGGTTCAGTCCAGTCTTCTGAAAATGATTATGTAGTTAACAATCCGAATATTGTTCCGGAAATAACGAATATTATTTATACTCCAACAGATCCAGAAAGTACTGAAAATGTAAATGTATCGGCAACAATTACTGATTCAGATGGTACTATTGTAAGCGCAGACATTAAATGGGGAATTTCAACGGGAAATTATCCAAACACGATTAACATGACAAATTCTGGAGACAAATATTCTGGAATAATTCCTTCACAAGCTGATGGTATAGAGGTATATTTTGTAATAAGTGCTGTTGATAATGAAGGCGGCTCATCTCAATCATCAGAAAATGATTATTTGGTTGATGATCCCAATGTGCTTCCATTAATTACCGATGTAGTATATGATCCATTAGATCCAGAAAGTACAGAAAATGTAAATGTTACAGCAACAATAACCGATTCTGACGGTGCGATTTCAACTGCAGAAATTAAATGGGGAACCTCAACAGGAAGCTATCCAAACACAGTTAGCATGACAAATGTTGGAAATAACTATTCTGGAATAATTCCTTCACAAGCTGATGGTATAGAGGTTTATTTTGTAATAAGTGCTATTGATAATGAAGGCGGCTCATCTCAATCATCAGAAAATGATTATTTAGTAGACGATCCCAATGTGCTTCCATTAATTACCGATGTAGTTTACGATCCCTCAGATCCAGAAAGTAATGAAAATGTAAGAGTTTCAGCAACAATAACCGATTCTGACGGTACTATTAATTCAGCAAATATAAAATGGGGAACTTCTACAGGAAGTTATCCTAGTTCTGTAGCGATGTCTAATTCTGGTGATGATTATATTGGAGAAATTCCAATGCAAACCGACGGAACAACAGTATATTTTATTGTTGAGGCAGGAGATAACGAATCAGGAATTTCTTCAAGTGCAGAATATAATTATACAGTTACAGATCCTGTGAATCAAGCTCCAGTAATTACTGAAGTTGTTATAAATCCTGAAAATCCAACCAATGAGGATAATGTTATAATTTCTTGTTCTGCTGACGATAATGATGGTTCTGTTGAAACGGTTGTTTTAAAATGGAAACGAGGAACAGGCAATTATACTGATGTTAACATGAATTTGTCAGGAGGAAAGTATTATGGACAGATACCAAAGCAACCGACTGGTGAAACAATCTATTTTTCAATTGTTGCTGAAGATAATGAAGCATTACAAGTTACTTATGAAGGTAGTTACGAAGTTTCAGAATCTATAAATATCTACAATCTGGAAAGAAATAATATAAATATTTACCCTAATCCAACAAATGATAAAATAACTATTAAAAGCAGCAACGCTGAATATATTGAATCAATTGTTGTGTTCAGCCTCATGGGAGAAAAGGTTTTAGAAATTAATGATTTATACAGTATTACGTATACTGTTGAGTTAAGAAGCTTCCCAAAAGGTATTTATATCATTAAGGTTGGAAACGGCGAAAGTTCCATAATAAAAAGAATAATACTTAAATAGTTATGTAAATAGAAAAGCCGGGTTATTTAACCCGGCTTTTTACTAGCTAATTATAAAAGGATTCAATTAAAATAACTCGTCGCTCAAATCAGTGTTAATACTTATAGAGTCTACTTTTAATTCCATATTTTGAACTCCAGATATCTTTACTAAGAAAGGAAATTTCACACCTTCTACTTCTTGGTAATCTGAGTAATTTTGCATTTGAGTAAATTCTCCCTGAGGTGCAACTATGGTTTGTTTCGACTGAACTTTAAGTCCAGAATTAAGATCAAAATAATCAAAAGTGGTTTGACCTGTTGGATTTACAATTTTTAATTTATAGGCATCACTTTCGCTCACCATTTCGATAGCCTCTAAACTTACCTCAACACCAAGTTCCTTGTATTTAATTTCTGCATTGAGTGCCGCATCAATCTTTAAATTTTCTAAATCTTCTCCAACGATTTCTTGCTCACCCTGGAATCCTTTCATTATGCCGCGTTCACCATTAAAGGCTTGTTGCATCATCACGTTTCCATTCATTGACATTACCATGGCATATTTATTTGGAGCTTTTTTATATGTCTTTTGTTTAATTTCCATCCCATTCATATTGGTTGTTGCAACCATTGTTATGTCTTGAATTTCTTCCAGCCTATCTTTTCCGCCAATAGCTTCAATATATTTTTCTATTATAATAACTGCCGTTAAACCTTCTGGCAGTTCTTTTTTAGTTTCTTCTTTTACCGGATTTCCATACATATCATATAGTTCTACTTTTCCTGTTGAGCTATATTTTTTTAATGGTTCTAATATTTTTTCTTTATCTCCAACAACTACTATAATTGCCTGATTTATGTCTAAATAATTTTTAGCATTTTCTAATATTTGATCTTTAGTTGTTGATGCCACTTTAGTAAGGTATGTTTGATAATAATCTTGTGGAAGATTATATCTTATTGTATTAAATGCAAAATTTGCTATTGTTTGGGGATCTTCAAGTTGACGCGCAAAGCTTCCTGTTCGAATGTTTTTATGCAACTGAAGTGTAGCGTCATCAACAAATTCATCCTTCATTCGGTTCATTTCAATCATAAACTGGTTTATAGCATCGTCTGTAACATCTGTTCCAACTTGTGCAAAAGCTCTAAAGTTACCAACGTAAGGATTTGTTCTTAGACTTGAATATGCACCATATGTATAACCTTTATCTTCTCTTAAATTTAAATATAGATTAGCAACAGAGCCTCCTCCTAAAATATCATTTGCTAGGATCGCAGGAACCTGGTTTTTATCTCCGGTTTTTAAATTCACCGGATAAGTTATGTTGACATACGATTGTACAGCATTTTCTTTATGAACTAGAGCTACTCGTGTGCCAATATTTTTATTAGGAAACTGATATTCATGGTTTGGCACAGCACCTTTTTGCCAAGATCCAAAATACTTTTCAGCATCTTTTTTTGCCTGTTTTAAACTAACATCTCCAACAATTACTAAATAAGACACATTTGGTTTGTAGTAAGTATTATAATATTTTACTAAATGATCTCTCGTTATTTTTTCAATGCTTTCTTCAGTTTCAATTTCTCCAAATGGATGATTCCCATTGCGAAGTTTTTGGCCAACTCTATTAGCGATGAAGTCAGGATTTGTTTTAGAAGCGTTTAAACCCGAAATAGATTGCTTTTTAGACTTTTTAATTTCTTCTTCTGGGAAAGTTGGATTTAACAATACATCAGAAAGAATAGAAAGAAATTCATTGTTGTATTTTGTAAGAGTTAATCCATATATCCCATTTTGATAAGTGTTTAAATTAGCTCCGATGAAATCAATAGCTTCATCTATTTCAACTTTTGTTTTGTTCTTTGTGCCAGATCGTAGTATGTCACCGGTTATTGAAACATAACCTACAGCGTCTTTTTCAAGTATAGGATCAACATCAACGGTGATTTGATATGAGATTCTTGGAACCTTATGGTTTTCAACTACAATTACTTTTAATCCGTTATCTAGAGTAAATGTTTTATATTCTTCAATTTTAAGTTCAGGAGCTGGTCCTTGTTCTGGTTGAATACTTCTATCTAATTGTGCATTTAAATTGTTGGTAAGAAATATAGCCAAAAATAATATAATGATTGATTTTATATTTTTCATTTTATATTGGTTTAGTTAAAGTGTTTATTGTTGTGATTTTGGTAAGTAATACAATACTACACGATTATCTTTTCTGAAATACTCTTTAGCCACTCGCATAATATCTTCTTTTGTAACCGCTAAATATTTATCTATTTCAGTATTAATTAAATCTGTATTTTTATGAAAAGTATAATTAATTGCCAGGTTATATGCTCTATTTTCTAATGATGCATTACCATTTACATGATTTGCTTCATACTGATTTTTTAGCTTTTGTAATTCTTTATCTGTAATTAACTCGTTCTGAACTTTCCTAATTTCTTCATCCATTGCAGCTTCAAGATCATTCAGTTCAACACCCATGTTAGGTAATGCGAAAGCATAAGCTAATCCTGCATCTTCATATGGAAAAGGGAATGAAGCAGCCTGCAGTGCTAGTTGTTTTTCATCAACTAATACTTTATAGAAACGTGAACTTTCTCCTCCTGATAATAAAGTCCCTAATATATCAACGGCATAGTAATCTTTTGTCCCACTTTTAGGAGTGTGATATGCTTGGAATATTGCAGGAAGTTGAATGTTATCATAAATAGTATCTCTTATTTCTTTATGTTTTATAGGCTCTTCTTGAGTTGGTCGGTAAATTTCATTTTCACCGGCAGGAATATCTGCAAAGTACTTTTCAATAAGGATTTTAGTTTCATTAAAATCAATATCTCCTACAATTGTAATCACAGCATTATTAGGCACATAGAAATGCTCATAAAAGTTTTGATAGTCCGATTCAGTAGCTGCATTAATATGATCTGCTTTCCCTAAAACTGTCCACTGGTAAGGATGAACTTTAAAAGCACGTTTAGCAACTTCTCTCTGGAAACTCATATAAGGTTGATTATCCTCACGTTGTTTGATTTCTTCAGTTACAACTTTCTTTTGAGTTACGACACCAATAGAATCAACATTTAAGTGAAGCATTCGTTCTGATTCTAGCCATAATCCTAGTTCAAGTTGATTTGATGAAAGAACTTCATAAAAATAAGTTCTATCCCAGGTAGTATTTGCATTTCGTTCACCTCCTGCTCGTTTTACAATTTTAGTATATTCACCACGCTCAATGTTTTCTGATCCTTCAAACATAAGATGTTCAAAAAAATGTGCAAAACCTGTTCTTTCTGGTTTTTCATTTTTAGATCCAACATGGTAAGTAATTGTAACTACTACCAGGGGGAAATTATTATCTTGATGTAAAATAACATGTAATCCGTTATCCAGGTTGTACTCTTCAAATTCAATCTTACTTGCTTGAGAAAAACCAAAGCTTGTAATAATGAATAATAGCAAGGTAATTAATTGTATTTTTTTCATAAGGTTTAAAGTGTTAATAGTTATTAATTAGTTATTTATGTTTATTTTATAATCTAAAATATTTCCAGGTCTACATTTTAATTCTTTGCATATGGCTTCTAAAGTAGAAAATCTAATTGCTCTTGCTTTTCCTCTTTTTAATATCGAAAGATTAGTAATTGTTATATCAACTCTTTCTGATAGTTCTGTGAGAGACATTTTTCTTTTTGCAAGAGCACTATCTAATTTTATAATTATAGACATATCCAAGGTGTTAATAGTTTAATTTCTATTTGAATAATAAAGTTTTAACAAAAAAGTATTTCTTGAAACTGGTTTTACCAATAACATAATTATATCTGAGCGAATTTTAAAAACGGATAAATTGTCTTATTTATTCTTAAAGAAACCATAAAAGAAAAAAATTATTGAATAACAATAATTAAAAAACGTTAAAACATTCTTTCGTACCCTTAATGTCCAGTATTTCAGAACTATAACTTTTTGCGTGTGAAGATTGTAAGCATAATGAAACTCAGCTATAATGGTACCTAAGAACGTACAATAAAAATTATTTTAATAAAAAGTTTTGCAAATCATTTAAGATTTGTTTAACTTTTCCATTCTAAATTTACATTTTGGCTAATTGTGTAAACTTAATAAATTATGGAAAAAGACACCTTATTAGTTCCTTGGGATTTCACTGAAGTTGCCGAAGATGCGTTACAGCACGCTATTAAAATAGGCAAGAAGTTAAATCATAAAGTAACTTTAATTCATGTAGTGAAATCTCTAAAAAAAGGAGAGGAAGCTCTTGACGAACTAAATAAAGACATTGAAAAACTAACTGAAAAATATAAAGTTGAATTGCATCCTTTGGTTTTAGAAGGCAGTTTATTTCATGTAATTTCTGATTATGCATCAGAAAATAATGTTAGCATGGTGGTAATGGGAACACATGGAATAAAAGGAATGCAAAAATTTACAGGAAGTTATGCATTAAAAGTAATTGTAGGATCTAAAATCCCTTTTATTGTAATTCAAGCACCTCCCAGTAAAAAAGATATATTTAAGGATATTGTATTTCCTCTTGATTATAGAACAGAAGCTAAGCAAAAATTACAATGGGCATTGTTCTTGGTTAAATATTTTGATGTTAAAATTAATATTATCGTACCTACATTAAAAGATAAATCTTTAAATGCAAAACTAATGGGTAATGTTCATTTTGCAGAAAAAATTCTTGACAAATACGATTGTGAGTATGAATTAAATAGAATTGAAGGACATAATTCAGCAGAAGAATCAATTGCATTTGCAAAAAAGATTGATGCTGACATGATTCTTATTATGACAACAAAAGGAATTGGACTTACTGATTATGTTTTAGGAGCACAAGAACAATATATTATTGCAAACACAGCAAAAATTCCGGTAATGGTTGTAAATCCAAGAACTGACCTTAGTCGGTATGGATCATTTAGTGCTACAGGAGGTTAATTTGGAACTAAAAATATAATAACATAATGAACAAGGAGTTACACTCCTTGTTTTTTTATAAAAAAAATAACGTAGACACTATTGATAGGTTAAAAAAAGATATAATTTTGCCGATAATTTAAGCTGTTATAAACTTAAAATTTATAAATAATGACATTTGTTACAAAAGAAAAATTTCTTTCAAAAGAATGGTTTTATAGCTATACACTTATAGCGATTGGATCTTTTATTTTAGCAGCCGGATTTATATATTTTATAGATCCACATAAAATTGTACCTGGAGGTGTTTATGGAATAGGTATTGTTGTTAAGAACATTACTGCTGAAATTATGGGAAATGGAATTAAGCTACCATTTATTAAAGAACCCATTTTTCAAGAAGGTTTGGGTATTGGTTTTGTTGGTTTAATGCTTAACATACCTTTAACAATTCTGGGGATTAAAATTTTAGGACCACGCTTTGGTGTTAAAACTATTGTGGGTTTTATTCTTACTTCAATATTCATTGATTTATTGGACGAAAACTTTAATGGGGCATTAGTTGATGATGTATTATTATCATGCGTATTTGGCGGGGTTTTAATTGGTTTTGGATTAGGACTGATCTTTAAATCAAGAGCAACATCTGGAGGTTCAGATATTATAGCCATGATTGCAGCAAAATACACCAAAATGTCTTTAGGAATTCTCTTAATAGTAGTAGACTCAGTAATTGTATTATTTGGATTGCTTATTTTTAAGGACTGGAAAATACCGCTATATTCTTGGATTGTAATATATATAACAGGAAAAGTTATAGATGCCACTCTGCAGGGTATTAGCTACGATAAAGCATTGTTTATTATATCGGAAAAATACCAGGAAATTAGAGATAAAATAATTAATGACTTAAACAGGGGAGGAACCTTAATTAATGGTGTGGGAATGTATAAAGGATTAGATAAAAAAATAATATTTACGAATGTCAATAGAAGAGAACAAGCTATGTTACAGGATTTTATTAAAGATATTGATCCATATGCATTTATGACTGTTATTGATGCACATGAAGTACTTGGAAATGGCTTTAAACCAATAAGAGAGGAATAATAATAAAAAAAGAGAGGTTTAGCCTCTCTTTTTTATTACTTAAAATGGCTTAAATTTATAAAATCAATATAATTAGAATGATGATCACCATATATTTCTGTTGATTCTCCGACAATTTTGTAAGTGCTTTTTTCTCCAGCAATTTTACTAAACAGAATTTGGTATTCGTTTTTATCATCATCAATCATTAATACATGCGAAAGGTTGTCATGGATATCTGCTGCTAACTTTTCCTGACAAAGAGGACAAAAGAATTCGTACTTTTCTCCTTCTTTGGTCTGAAAACCAGGGTTTTTTTCAGTTGTATAATTTCCTAGTTCTGCACTAAAAAGAATTAATCCAGTATTACCATTTTTACTTTCTGCAGACAAAATTACATGATCTGCAACATTGAGATATCCTTTACATCGGGGACATATAAAGTTTTGTTTCATAAAACACCTCCTGTTTATTTGGGTTAGGTTAGATTTTAATAGCTAGGTCATTCTTAACAATTTATACGTATTTAATTGAATATAGTTTTACATTCAATTTACGAATTTCAATTAAGATATTCAAGTATAAAAACTACTGTTTTATGAATTTGTATGTATATGATTTATTATCTGAAATACCTTTAATAAAGTAAAATCCTTTTGATAATGCTGATACATCAATAGGAACAGAACTATCATTTGAGCTAATTGATTTAATTAAACGTCCATTTAAATCAAATATCAGTATTTGTTTTTCCAGATCGAATAATTTCAGATTAAAATCAACATTAATTGTTTCTGTTGCAGGATTTGGATACAAACTAAATAAAGATTGATTGTTTCCTGGAGACTCAACAGAATCTACTGTCCCCTGTTGTTTTAATATCCACTTGTCAGGATCAACCACAATATCTATTACAGGTTCGTTAATTGGAATTTTAAAAGTTTCAACATTTTGAGATTGAAATAATCTCAAAGTTGTATCTCCTCCATTATAATAAACCTTATAATCTACATGCACTTGAAAAAGGGATGTTGTGTACGAAGATGTTGATTGACTTACGGTCATAAACAGGGTATCGTTCATTTGAGTATAACCAATATTAAAGCGAGGATACCCTTTTCCATAATACCATTGATCGAAAAACGCATCAAAATCCATTCCTGTAGTAGCTTCAATAGAGTTTTTAAAATCCTCTCCAGTCGCAACGCTATCGCCATATTCAGACAAATAATTTTCTAGGGAAGAGAAAAATAAATCATCATTGTTAATTTCATGACGAAGAACATGTAAAATTGAAGCTCCTTTTTTATAAGATAAGTTGTAACTAAATATTCTTGATTCGCTGGCAGCATCTTCAAAAGGTATATAAACACTACCTTGAGCTTCCATTAATGCTCGTTCATGCGCATAGTCAATCCAATTTCTTGCGTCGGTATCGGAAGCTAAATTTTCTAGAGCAACGTATTCGGAATAAGATGCAAAGCCCTCATTAATCCAAATGTCCTGCCAAGTTGCGCAAGTTACATAATCACCAAACCACATATGACCCAATTCATGTGCTACAAGGGTATATCCAAAATTTCCAAGTGTTGTCATAGTTTGATGCTCCATTCCACCACCAAGAGTAGTTAAACAGTGTCCATACTTTTCATTTGCAAACGGATATAAACCAAATTTATCGCTATATAGTTCAATAAAATCAATAGTATTATCAATATCTGCCTGATTTTGTGACAGATAATTAAAGCTGTTATATACAAAATTTTGAATAAGAATAGGGTCTGCATCTAAGGGATAAGCATATGTAGAATAATCTTGATATTCTGCCACGGCGAATGAAATTAAATAGTAATTTATTGGATAATAAGTTTTCCATTCGAATCTTTTCTTGTTATTTGGTAAACTAACAATATTCGTTAATAAACCATTCGAACCTGCCATACAATCATCATCACAGGTTAAAAAGATATACGCAGAATCAATTTTGTCTGAAAGCACTTGTTTGCAGGGCCACCATTCACTAGCGTGAAAGGATTCTGAAAGAGTCCATGTAACATTTTTCCCCCACTGAGAATCGTAGCCATTTGAAACACCTCCATAAAGAGGAGGAGTTCCTTGATAATATATTTGAGCTGTTACAATTTCGTTAACTAATAGTGGAGAATCAAAAATGTACCTTAATTCATTTCCTATATGTTCCGCTATTACTTTTTTACTGTTAATAAAAATAGAATCAACAGTCATAGAACTATCTAAATCAAACAATAAAGTGTCGAGTTCTTTTTTGGCTTTTGCGTGAATAGTTACATTGCCTTGAACATCTGTAGACTGATCTGATACAGCAATGTCAAGCTTTACAAAATAGACATCATATTTATCCAATACCGGATTATAATAGATATTAATATCACCTTTGTAATGTGTTTCACGTAATGACTTGAATTGATCAGGATTCGTTGTTTGGCCAAAAATATTTAAAGCCAAAAAGCTTAATAAAATTAAAAGAGTGTTTTTCATAGTTGGTTAAGTTATTAACGGGTAAATCTATAAATAAATAGAGTTTTTTACATGAATAAGATAAACGAAACTTAATTTACCCTAATAACAGATTAATATTTGACTGACATACATAGTTTTCATAAATTTATATAAAATAAAAATCCTTATACGATGAGACAAAAAAGAATTAATATTAATGGTAAAGAGATTTCATATTATGAATCACGTGATAATGGACATCCTGTTGTTATGGTTCATGGCATGTCATCTTCGTCGGCCATTTTTATCCGACAACTTATCGACTCAGTTTTATCTTATCAGTTTCGGTTTATAGCTCTGGATTTAATAGGACACGGTAATTCGGAATATTCTGATAAACCAGAAAAGGATTATTCCATAGAGGGTTTAAGCGAATTTTTTATTCAGTTTAATCTTGAAATGGATTTAAAAGATGCTGTTTATGTAGGACACAATATTGGAGCAAATATTATTATTGAATCATTCAATAAATTAAATAATCCGTTAGGACTGGTATTGCTTGGTGCTGTACCATTTTCTAATCCTATTACGCAGGAAATGTTTTTAAAAACAGATTTAATAGACCTATTTTCAAAAGCTGGAATTGACGATAGTGAAGTTCATCAAATAGCCAGTTATTTCGTAGAAGAAAAAACACGATACCCAGATTTTATTCCAGAAATAATAAGAAAAGCTGACTTAAAAACAAGGGAATATTTGTTTGGATCGATCAAAAAAGGATTATTTAAGGATCAAATAGAGATAATTAAAGAAATTAAAGTTCCTATTGCTGTTTATTATGGTGAGTTTGATCAAATATTTGACTTTGATCATTTAAAATCAATTGCAATTCCTGCTATTTGGAGAAATTTAGTACAGATTATTAGAGATGCTGGCCAAATATTCTTTTATGAATGCCCGGCTGATTTTAATGTGAATTTCGAAGCTTATCTGCTTACAACATTTCACAAATAAAGCCTCATTATGAGGCTTTATCTTACAGAAGTTTATTTTTTTAGAATCTTTAAGCTTTTAATACTTTTCCCTGCTTCATTTTTTAATACAATGAAATATACTCCTTTATCTAAATAACTTAAATCAATACTATAATCTTTTGTTTCAAGAATTTTCACTCCAATAACCGAATAAATTTCTACATAGCAATTAGAAGGTTTCGAAATATTTAAAATACTTTCAACAGGATTAGGATATGCTTTAAATTCAAAAGAAGAAGCAATTGGACTTAAACTATTAACATTATCGACGTTTACTGTTATTGTTGCATTAGATTCTAAGCTTCCATCACTAACTTCTACAATTAACGCAAAACTTGTTGTTGTTTCATAATCTATAGCTGTAGAGTTATTTACAGTAAGTAATCCAGTAGAAGTGTCTATTGAAAATGCATCTTCTGTATTACCTGATAAAATATTAAACGTCAGATCATCACTATTAGGATCGCTAGCAGCAACAGTTCCTACCTCTGTTCCTATTGCACTATTTTCTGCAACAGTAAATTCCTGATCGCTAATTACAGGTGCACTATTTTCCGAACTATATATTGCATTAACATATTCGGGATGATCAATAAAAGGATTTCGGTTACCCTGATATGAATATATTACTTCGTTTCTGTTTTGCTCAAAATCATCTACAGGATCTTCCTGGTTCCATTCAATTAAAGTAGACAGTTTTCCAAATATCGGACCTTCTGTACCTGTGTAATCAACTAATTCTAAGTCGGGTTCTCCAGAGCTTCCTTCATACCTAGTAGCCATGTAAAACATCATTCGTGCAACGTCGCCCTTAACAGCATCACGAGGCTCCCACGAATCAGCATCTGTATAACATTCGGTAGCTTCCGAATGCTGTGTTCCTCCATTATCAAAATCTTTATTTCCTCTTGCCGAGTTTACTGAAATATCGCACGGTCTTAAATGATGAGCATCTGTTCCTGGGGGAGGATCATTACCAAAATCGCCATGTGATTTTGCCCATACATGTTCTCTACTCCAACCAGCACCAGAATTATATTCCTGTGCTGCATTAACCGACCATCCTGTATATAACAAAATTACATTTGCTGAATTATTAGGATCTCTGTCTGATTCTTTAAGGATATCCCATACATCAGTACTCCCATCCGTATAAGGATATTCTGTATGGTTTTTTATGATATTATTAAGTGCCGATTTTAAATCTTCACCAGTTAAACCAGTAGCGCTATCGTAATAGCCGTCTGGTATTTGCGATAAACAGGTAATCGCAATAAATATAAAAATTACAGTTAATAAATTTTTCATGGTAAGATAGGTTTGGTACTAAAATAATACAAATCAAATTAAGATGTTTTCTTTAACTGTATAATAAGAAAAAACACAGTTGTTTTTGGAATAAAACAGTTAATTATGCTAGTAAAGCAGCACCAATTATTCCAGCCTGATTTAATAATTGGGCAGGCTCAATAGGTGTTTTGATTTTAATTTTTGATGAAAATTTTTCGAACTTTTTGCTAGTTCCTCCTCCTAATATTATTAGCTCTGGATTCAATAGTTTTTCGATATATTCAAGATATTCATTAAAGCGCTTTCCCCAATTGCCCCAACTTAAGTCTTCTTTTTTTCGAATTGCATCAGACGTGTATTTTTCAGCAATAAGTTTATTATTCATAAAAACATGTCCAAATTCTGTATTAGGAATAAGATTTCCTTTATAAAATAATGCAGAACCAATTCCTGTTCCAATGGTTAGAAAAAGGGCTAGTCCTTTGAAATTTTTTACTTTTCCGAATTTCAATTCTGCAAAGCCAGCTACATCCGCATCGTTGTAGACTCGAACGTTACATCCAGTAGTTTTACTAAATAAATCATTGGCATTTACTCCTATGCAAGACTTGTCAATATTTGAAGCAGTTTTTATTATTCCGTTCAGAATTACAGCAGGAAATCCACAACCAATTTTACCTTTCCAGTTATAATGTTCAACGATTTTTTTTATAGTTTCTGCTATTACATCAGGAGTGGCAGGTTGAGGCGTTTCAATTCGATGCCGCTCTGTTATAAATTCACCAGTTTTTAAATTAACAATTGCTCCTTTTATTCCAGAACCTCCAATGTCAATACCAAGGACTTCCATTTACGACTTATTTATATTAGTAATAAAATTAGTTAAAAATGTGAATAATAGCAACAAATTGACTGTTTATCAATATAGTCGCAACTTAGCTTTAAAGATTTTTATATAACTAAATTCGGGTTAACGCTCTTTCAAAAGAGAATTTTTACTCATTGTATAGTTTAAAATACTATTTTTATAGCTTGAATTTGAAATTTTAATAATATTAATTATGAAGAATATATTTTTAGTGTCGATAACAATAGTTACAATCATTTTTACCTCATGTTTATCAAATAACAAAAAGGAGATTTCAGAAGATTTAAATGGAACACACAAGGTTGTTGTTAAAGAAGTTTTACAGGCTAATGCTTACACATACTTAAATGTTACTGAAAATGGAACTGAACAGTGGATTGCTGTTACTAAGATAGATGCTAAGGTTGGCGAAACGTATTATTTTGATGAATACATGGAAATGAAGTATTTTGAAAGCAAGGATTTAGGAAGAACTTTTGAATCGGTATATTTTGTTCAGGGGCTTAGATCAGAATTAACACCTTCAGGAGAAGATCAAACGACGATGCCTGCTGGACACATACCATTAGAAGAACTTGAACGAAAGCCGAATATTGTCAAAGAAGAAATAAAGATTGAACCTGCTGAAGGAGGTATAACAATTGCTGAACTTTATACTAATAAAGAAAAATACAATGGGGAGAAGGTTATAATCCGTGGTAAAATTGTGAATGTAAACCTTGGAATTATGAACAAAAATTGGTTTCATATTCAGGATGGTAGTTCTACTAATGGAGGTTTCGACCTTACAATAACATCCTTGGAAGACGAACTTAAACTTAATGATGTTGTAACATTTGAAGGTACTGTTGCACTTAATAAGGATTTTGGATATGGCTATAAGTATGAAATTTTACTGTGATTAAATAATATTTAAGTTAATAATTAAAATAAAGAGGATGCCAATATGTGGCATCCTCTTTTGTTTTTGTAGCCCCACCAGGACTCGAACCTGAATTTACAGTTTAGGAAACTGTCGTTCTATCCCTTGAACTATGGGGCCAAATAGAATTGCAACAAAATTATAGAATTTAATTACATATCCAAAATAGAATTTTAAGGCTTTTTTATTAAAAAAGTAGTGCAATTAACATATCTCTTGTAACTTTATCAAAGGTAAATCGTCTGATTGATAATTTTATTTATTTAATTATTGGAAACGATTATGAGAAAATTATTACTTACCATTCTATTTATTTCAATAACAATTTATGTTAACTCACAGTGCATTGAAGGAAAAATAACAAATTTTTCTGGGGAGCCAATATCTTATGCAACTGTTTACGCTTCAGGCGTTTCAAAAGGAACAACATCAAATATTGAGGGAAATTACAAATTAGAGTTGCCGGAAAGTACCCACAAATTAACTATACGTTATTTAGGATATAAAACCAAAGAACTTAGCGTGACCTGTACTGGTGAAGCTCAAAAACTAGATATTATTCTCGAAGAACAATTATATAAAATTCCCGAAGTTAGAATTTTAGCTAGTGGAGAAGATCCTGCATATTCTATTATGCGAAAGGCTGTTGCCATGAGTTATTATTACTTAAATCAGGTTGAAGAATATGATTGCCGTATTTATATGAAAGGATCAGGGAAGTTTGAAAATATTCCCCGCTTAATGAAAAAGACAATGAAAAAAGAAGGTCTTGAAGAAGGCAAGGTTATGATAATGGAAAATATTACTGACTTAAATTTTAAACTTCCAGATATAATCGAGCAAAATACGATATCTATGCGCAGCACTATGGAAGGCGATGATGAGTCACCAATGGGATATATTACTTTATCATTATACAATGATATCGATGGAATTATTTCTCCCTTAAGTCGCGATGCCTTTACTTATTATAAATTTCAACTCGACGCATCTTTTTATGATCAGGATTATTTAGTACATAAAATTAAAGTAATTCCACGTAGAGAGGGATTTGATTTATATTCTGGACACATTTATATTGTAGAAGGATTTTGGCATTTACATAGTGCCGAGCTTCTGGTAGAACAAAAATTGTTTAAAATAAAAATCAATCAGGTTTATAGTCCTGTAAATGATGAGGTATGGATGCCTATTAGCCATAATTTTGATATCGAAGCAGGAGTAATGGGTTTCGACGTAAAGTTTAAATATATTGCCTCGGTTTCTGGTTATAAAGTAAAACTTAACTCAAATTTGGATCATTCATTATACCGCAGTATGCTTGTTGAAACACAGGAAAACATTGATGAATTAAATAGATTATTAGGAGGACAACAAAACGAAATTAAGGAACTTGTACAAAAAGAAGATTTAACAAAAAAAGAATCAAAAAAATTAAAAAAATTAGTTAGAAAAGAGATTGATAAAACAGAACCTGAAAAAAAAGATTTAGAAATTAAAGACAATATAGAAAACATTGAAGATAGTGCATTATTGCGTTCGGTAGAATATTGGGATTCAATAAGACCTATACCTCTTACATTTGAAGAGTTCGACAGCTATATAGTAAAAGACTCCATTCAATTGAGAATGGAGACAGATTCAACTTTTAGAGATTCAATTGAGCATAAAGATTCTCGATTTGAGTGGAGTAAATTTTTAACAGGAGGAACATTTAGTTATAGTGAGGGAAAGCATGAATTTGATTACGGAGGAATTGTTGATTTTGATCATATCAATTATAATACGGTTGAGGGACTAAAATATGGCATGGCATTTTCATACTCATATAGCAACGATAGCGGAAAATATTTTCAATTAAGTCATGATATAGATTATGCTTTTGGACGAGAAAGAATGACCAATGATTTTAATTTAATATATCGTTATAATGGCTTAAAACGAGCATATTTATTTGTTGATGGAGGCAGAAAAACTTCTGATTTTGATAATGAAGCAGGTATATCAAAAAACTTGAATCTTGTTACAACTCTGTTTTTAAAAGAAAACTATCTTAAACTTTATCAAAAGGATTATTTCAGTATTGCTCATAGAATGGATATAATAAACGGATTAGATTTCTTTGCTAGATTTGAATATGCCCAGCGAAAAGAACTAGTAAATCATTCTGATTTTTATTTTTATAATCCGTTCGATAATGCTTTCACTTCAAACATTCCACCTGTCGATAATTTTGACAATGCTTTAGTTTTAGATCACAATGCTTCTATTGTAGATTTCAGAATTCGGTATACTCCAGAATATTACTACCGAATTAATGATGGTGTAAAAAGATATTCATATTCTAATTATCCAACTTTTACATTGCATTATTATAAAGGCATTAAAAAGTTGTTTGATAGCGATGTTGATTTCGATCGTCTTGAAATATCGGTTAACCAAAATAAATCAATTAGAAAAATTGGCAATTTTGATTATACTATAACTGCAGGGTCTTTTTTGAATAACAACAAAGTTTATTTTGCAGATTACAAGCATATTGAAACAAACACACCATTTTTAATTGGATCCTCAGAAGGAAGTATGTTTAGGCTGATCGATTTTTATGAATATAGCACCAATAAAAGCTATGTTGAAGCGTATGCTCGCTTAACAAATGATAGAATTGTGCTTAAACGATTACCTGTTTTGAATAAAACATTAATGAACGAGTCTCTTTACTTCAACTATTTATCAATTCCAGGAAATAAACAATACTATGAATTTGGATATGGTTTAAATCAGATTTTCCTGATGTTTAATGTTGAAATTTTTGCAGGATTTAAGGGAGCAACTCACGAATATACCGGTATTAAAATTGGAATTCCATTCATCGGTCGTAATGGAGACTCAATTACCATTGGAGGATAAAAACTTCTTTCTATTTCTCTTTTAGCTTCCCAAATAATGAATTTCGGGAAGTTTTTAATATATATCCTATAATCTATTAAACTAGCTTAAGGTAGTATTCCGTGAACGAAGTGAATAATTTACCTAACAACCCGAATCTTTTTATTATTTTTACAAATTCTTTTAAAACAGAATTAGTTATATATGAATACAATTGATTTGGTTTTTGCGATTTTACTTTTGTGGGCTGCATACAGAGGATATACCAAAGGATTTATAGTTCAACTAGCAACACTTGCCGCATTATTATTAGGAATTTTAGGAGCGGTATTATTTTCAGATTTTACTTCAAGCCTAATAATAAAAAAGTTTGAAATCTCAGGAAATTATTTACCAATAATATCGTTTGCAGTAACTTTTATAGCAATTGTTATTGCGGTTCACTTATTCGCTAAAATGTTAAATAAATTGATTGATGCAATTGCATTAGGAATTGTAAACCGCTTACTTGGTGTTTTATTTTCAGTGTTAAAGATTGCTTTTATTGTAAGCATAATCTTGGTTTTAATAAATAAAGCTGATAATAAGTACAATTTTATTCCTAACGAAACCAAAGAAAACTCATTATTATACATGCCTTTATCGAATTTTGCCCCTATGATTTTTCCATATCTTAATTTTGAAAAAATTAAAGAGAAATTTGAGGAAGAACAGGTAAAACAGGGTATTAATATTTAAATATAAAAACTGTAATAATATAAAATCATAAAAAATGGATACAAAAAATTTAGGCTTCGATTCAAAACTTATTCACGCTGGAGACTTTGAAGATGCAATGGGTAGTGCAGTTACACCGATTTATCAAACTTCAACTTTCGCTTTTCGCAGCGCAAAACATGGTGCTGATTTATTTGCCGGACGCGAAAAAGGATTTATATATACTCGTATAGGAAACCCAACAATTGGAGCTTTAGAAGATAAATTATCCGAATTAGAAAATGGATGTGGTGGTATAGCATTGGCTTCAGGAATGGCGGCTGTAACAACCGTTTACATGGCGTTTTTAGGACAAGGAGAACACATTATATGCACTAGTGCCGTTTACGGACCAAGCCGCGGAGTTCTAGAGAGTCATTTTGCTAAATTTGGTGTTGAAGCAAGTTTTGTTGATACTGCTAATTTAGAGGAAATTGAAAAAGCAATTAAACCAAATACGAAATTACTTTTTTTAGAAACTCCAGCTAATCCAACAATTGCTTTAACAGATATTAAAAAAGCATCGGAAATTGCACATAAACATGGAATATTAGTAGTTGTAGATAATACCTTTAGCAGTCCATATTTGCAAAAACCGTTAGATTTAGGAGCCGATGTTGCATTACATTCTTTAACCAAGTTTATAAATGGACATGCTGATATAGTTGGTGGTGCTTTAGTAGCAAAAGATCCTGAAGTTTACCAGAAACTTCGTAAAACAATGATTTATATGGGTGGAAACATGGATCCTCATCAAGCATATATGGTAATTCGTGGTGTAAAAACCTTAAGTTTACGTATAGATAAAGCTCAGGAAAGTTCAATGAAAGTAGCTGAATTTCTAGAAAATCATCCAAAAGTAGCTTGGGTAAAATATCCAGGATTAAAATCATTTCCACAATATGAATTGGCAAAGGAGCAAATGAATGGTCCTGGAGCAATGATTAGTTTTGAGTTAAAAGGTGGATATGATGCAGGCATAACATTGATGAACAATGTAAAGCTTGCGTTATTAGCAGTATCATTAGGAGGTGTTGAAACCTTAATTCAACATCCGGCTTCGATGACACATGCAGGTTTGCCAAAAGAAGCGCGGTTACAGGCCGAAATTACAGATGGATTAGTTCGTTATGCCGTAGGTATCGAAAACGTAGAAGATATTATAGCAGATATGGATCAAGCTTTAGCTAAAATTTAGGTTTTAAATAGAGATTTTTTAATTAAATAGATTTTATGAATTTCGTTGAGGAGTTAAAATGGAGAGGCATGTTGCACGATATTATGCCTGGGACAGAAGAGCAACTACAAAAAGAAATGACAGCGGCATATATTGGTTTTGATCCAACGTCTGATTCATTACACGTTGGTAGTTTTGCACAAATTATGTTGCTAAAAAGATTTCAGTTGGCAGGACATAAACCAATAGTTTTAGTTGGGGGAGCAACTGGAATGATAGGTGATCCTTCAGGAAAATCGCAAGAAAGGAATTTATTAACGGAAGAAATCCTTGAAAAAAATCTTGAAGGAATTAAAAAACAGTTAATGAAATTCCTCGACTTCGAAAATGGTGAAAACAAAGCCGAAATGGTTAATAATTACGACTGGATGAAAGAACAATCTTTTCTTACATTTATTCGAGATATTGGGAAACATATTTCAGTTAACTACATGATGGCCAAGGAAAGTGTTAAGAAAAGAGTTGGTGAAGATTCAAAAACAGGTATGTCGTTTACAGAATTTTCTTATCAGTTGGTTCAGGGATATGATTTTTACTGGCTTTATAAAAACATGAATTGTAAACTCCAGATGGGAGGCTCGGATCAATGGGGAAATATAACAACCGGAACGGAATTAATTAGGAGAAAAGAAAGAGGAGAGGCTTATGCGCTTACAATTCCTTTGGTAACTAAATCAGATGGCGGAAAATTTGGAAAAACAGAAGAAGGAAATATTTGGTTAGAACCTAACTATACTTCACCATATAAATTTTATCAGTTTTGGTTAAATGTTTCTGATGACGATGCTGAAAAGTATGTCAAAATATTTACATTGCTTACGAAAGAAGAGATTGATTCTTTAATTGAAAAACACAGAGAAGAACCACATTTGAGAATTTTACAGCAATGCTTGGCAAAGGAATTAACAGTAATGGTTCATTCTGAAAAAGATTATGAAACAGCGGTAGCAGCTTCAAAAATTCTTTTTGGTAAAGCAACCACTGAAGAATTAAAAACACTCGATGAGAAAACGTTTCTTTCTGTTTTTGAAGGCGTTCCTATGTTTGATGTTGAAAAATCAAAAATTGAATCAGAGTTAAATGTTTTAGATTTATTAGCTGAAGAAACACAAGTATTTCCTTCAAAAGGAGAATTGAGAAGAACAATAAAAGGTGGTGGTGTAAGTATTAATAAAGAAAAAATTCTTACTGAAGAAATATCTGTTGGCTCAGATCGTTTATTGAATAATAAATATATATTAGTTCAAAAAGGAAAGAAAAACTATTTTCTGATAAGAGCAATATAATCTTCATGATTTTTAAAGATAGCAGATTATGCAAAGCAATAACGATTATAATTTCAATTCTATGGATATAATTCGATTTATGTTTAAGCACAAATGGCCAATTATTATAGTAACTTTAATAGCAGCTATTGTTTCAGTAATTGTATCAATGACAATTACTCCCAAATTTAAATCCTCAGTAATTCTGTATCCGAAAACTCAGGTTTCGGTTTCGCACGCATTAACAACGGCAGAATTAATTGATCCTGATGAACACATTATGAATTTTGGCGACGAAGAAGCAACTGAGCAGTTAATACAAACACTTTATTCTGAGGATATTCGATTTGCTATAATTGAAAAGTTTGACCTGTTTAATCATTACAACATTAATACTGAGGGAGAATATCCATTAACTAAATTGAGTGAAGAAATTAGGGATAATATTAAGTTTAGGAAAACAGAATATCAAGCTGTAGAGATTGAAGTTTTAGATACCGATCCTCAATTCGCAGCCGATATAGCTAATGAATTAGCTTTACTTCTTGATAAAACCCTTAATAAAATGCAAAATGAAGTAGCTGTTGAAATCCTAAAAGTGGTTAAAAAAGAATATGCCCAGCTATTATCAGAGATAGAAGAATTAGAAAATTCCTTGAAATCTTTAGGTAATAAAACGAATGATCCTAGGTATATATCGCTTAATGCACAATTAGTTAATGAAAATAAACGCTTGAGCGACTTAAAATCAAAATTGGTTGAAGCACGAGTAAATTCAAAGCAAGATTTACCACGAAAATTTACTGTAGCAAGGGCTTTTCCTGCTGAAAAAAAATCATATCCTATTCGTTGGTTAATATGTGCAGTTTCTACTATATCAGCCTTTGTGTTTGCTGTTTTAATGATGCTATTTATTGAGAATTATAAAGATCTCTTTAATCTTAAATCGTAACGCTTTGCCAAAGAATAAAATCCTTTTTTATTCTATTTCATTATTTTTTATAGCTATTAATATTGGTTTTATAGCTTATGATATTTACTATTTTGCATTTTTACCTGTACTGTTAATATTTCTATTTGCTAGTTTTGTATCTCTTGATAAAATATTACTTGCCATAGTATTTTTTACACCATTATCTATTCGATTAGATTATATAATACCAAACATTCCTATCAATTTATATCTCCCAACAGAACCATTACTTTTGGGAACCTTGTTTTTGTTTATTTTTAAATTATTATTGGAAAGGAAATTTGACCGAAAAATACTACTACACCCCGTTTCTATAGCTATTTATTTAAACTTATTTTGGATTTTTCTTACAAGTTTTACAAGCACAATGCCTGGGGTTTCGTTCAAATTCTTATTATCAAGGTTGTGGTTTGTTGTTGCTATGTATTTTTTAGCTACACAAATTTTCAGGCAATATAAAAATATTGAAACTTTTCAATGGCTATATATAGCTGCACTTATAATTGTAATATTTTATACCAATATTAGATTGTCTGGCTATGGTTTAAATAATCAGAATGCTTCAAATTGGGTTGTTTGGCCATTTTTTAGTGATCATACCTCGTATGGTGCTATGTTGGTTTTGTTTATATTTCCTTTATTTTATTTTTTAGTTCGCAGGAATGACAATTTATACCAATCGGTAATAACAAGTTTTGTTTTTGTAATTTTTAGTATTGGAATTGTTCTTTCATATACCAGAGCAGCCTGGCTTAGTCTTTTTGCTGGAATAGGCTTGTTAATTGTAATTAAACTAAAAATTAAAATAAGATATGTTCTTATAGCTAGTATTGGTTTAGCGATGTTATTTTTTGCTTTACAAAACAAAATTCTAGACAGCTTAGAAAAAAATGAAGCAGAATCATCTGGAAGATTTGCAGAACATATTGAATCGATGACCAATATTACTTCCGATGCATCGAATACTGAGAGGATTAACCGCTGGAAATGCGCAATTAGGATGTTTAAGGAAAAGCCTTTTTGGGGTTGGGGCCCGGGAACATATACGTTTCAATATGCCCCGTTTCAATTTTCCTATGATCGTACTATTATTAGTACAAATTTTGGAGATTTAGGAAATACCCATAGCGAATATTTAGGAGCTTTATCAGAATCAGGAATTATTGGAATGTTTTCTTTTATGTTGGTTGTTTTTTTGACTTTCAGGACTGGTTATAAGGTATATCATAAAACTAATTCAAAGGAAATAAAACAGTTCGTCCTATATATTATTTTGGGATTATCTACCTACTTTATTCATGGTATTTTGAATAATTTTTTGGATACCGATAAAGCATCTGTACCTGTTTGGGGATTTATAGCAATGATTGTAGCGATGGACGTTTACCACAAACAGGTCGAAGAAAAAAAACCGCATTAAACTCTTTCCTCATTTTAGAATCTTATATTTGTTTATTAAGATTTTATTATGCTCAATTTTCTAACCAATATTCAAAATTTTATTGATTTAATATTACTAATAACAGTTAGCGTTATTTCGGGAATACTCTTTTATGTAGGTCTTATTTCAATTTTTGAACGGGAATATCGTGTTTTTAGAATTTCCACAGTCTTTTCAGTTTTATTATTGATTCCTTTTTTGATTTTATATTTGTATGAATTTCCATTTAAAGAAATTATTTCCTCAATTATATTAGCACTAATTTATTTGTTTTTATTAATCCTGTTTATCCCATATCGTTCTAAAATTAGGATAGAATATCAAATTCCAACTGAAAAAACTGATGAAAGAGATATAATGTTTTCAAGAAATGAATTGAAATCAGGCACTGAAAAATTTGAAAATTATTATTTGAATAATCCCGAAAAGAAAGATTTGGACGAAAAGTTCAGAGAAAAACCGGGATTATTATCTCCAAAATCAACCATGTATCAACCCTTTTCTTTTGCTTCTGCACATGCCAATTTAGAAATAATAGAAGCATTAAAACCAATTGTTAATGGCCCAGTTTCTGATTATAAAACAGATGTTAACGCTGATAAAATAAGTAATTATTTAAAGATTTGGAGTAAAAAACTAGGTGCACAATCGGTTGGAATAACAGAGCTGAAAAATTATCACTTGTATTCTCATAAAGGCCGTAGAGAGTTATATGGGAAGGAAATTATAAACAATCATAAATATGCAATTGCTCTAACTATAGAAATGGATCATGAAATGATTCAAACTGCACCTAAGGGAACAGTTGTAATGGAATCTACACAACAATATTTAAATTCAGGAACAATTGCCTTGCAACTGGCATCTTTTATACGGAACTTAGGTTATGAAGCAAGAGCGCATATTGATGGTAACTACGAAGTTATTTGTCCCCTTGTGGCAAGAGATGCAGGATTAGGAGAAATAGGAAGAATGGGACTTTTAATGACACCACAATTAGGTCCAAGGGTTAGAATTGCTGTTGTTACTACAGATATTCCTTTGGTTATTGATAAAAGAAAGGAGTTTTCATCGGCAATTCATTTTTGTGAAATTTGCAAAAAATGTGCAGATATTTGTCCTTCGCGATCAATTCCTTTCAATAAACGAGAGAATGTTAAAGGTGTATTGCGCTGGCAAATAAATTCCGAAAGCTGTTTTACTTATTGGTGTGCATCGGGAACCGATTGTGGGAGGTGTTTGGCCGTTTGCCCTTATTCTCATCCTAATAATTTAATGCATAATTTCATCCGCTGGGGAATTAAAAATTCATTCATATTCAGGCGTTTTGCTCTATATATGGATGATTTGTTCTACGGAAGAAAACCAAAATCAAGAAAACTTCCTACTTGGATTGATATGTAACTAAAAGTATTATACTTTTATAAAGAATTTAATTCTGCAAAAATGAAAAGAAGCTTTATTCTCATTTTTTTGAGTATTCTAACTTTCAATTTGGTTGCTTTTAATAATCAAAATGATACTACAATAACATATTCATCGGAAAATGAAGCGATACAAAAAATCAATGAATTAATAGAACTTTCAGAATCGTATAGAAATAAAAATCCTGAAAGGGCGGTGCTTTACGGGCTGTCTGCTATAAAAATTAGTAAGGAAATAGAAAATAACGAATTGCAATTTTTAGCTGAATTTAATACGGGCTTCGCACACTATAGTCAAAATGATTTTGAAAATGCCTTGATTCATCTTGGCAATGGCCTTAGATTAAGCAGGATGAATGAAGATAAGCAGGGAGAAGCATCTTCGTTAAATCGCATAGGCAATACTTTTCAATTGATGGGTGAATATGAAAAAGCTTTGGATAATTATGAGTTGGCTATGGCTATTAACAAAGAATTACAAAACGATCAGGAAATTGCACGATCATTAACTAACCTTGGCAGTGTTTATAGATTATATGGCAATTACGAATTGGCTATAAATCAACATCTTGAGGCTCTTGGGATATACGAAGGGCTTCAAAATAACGAAGGAATAGCCTGGTCGGCTTTAAATATCGCGCGTTTGTTTAAAATGATGAGGAATTATGAAAAAAGTATCGAATACGTAAATCAATCGTTAAATATATATCAGAAAATTGAAGAGCAAGAAGTTAGTACAGGGGTTACTTTGTGTTTAAAGGAGATGGGAAGTATTTATTACGAAATGGGTGATTTAGAAAACGCTGTTGAATATAGTGAAAAGGTGCTAGAGAGAAATAAAAATACAGGAAATGAACTTGGTATAGCAAATTCCCTAAGTACACTTGGAAAAATATATTTTGATGCGAAAAGATATAATGAATCAGAAGATTTTCTTATTAAAGCAAGAGAACTTAAAGAATCCTTAAATGACAATACTGAACTGGCTTCTATTCTAAGGTATTTAGGGAAGATTTATTTAAATAAAGGAGAAAATGCCATTGCAAAGAAATATTTAAATAATAGTCTCGATTTTGCCCAAAATCAGAATTTAAAGGAAGAGATTAAAGAAACCTACTTGGCACTATCAGAATTGTATGATAAAACTAATAATCAAAATTTAGCTCTTGGTTATTATAAAGAATACACAAGATTGAAAGACAGTCTTAATAATCAGAAAATTAACGAACTCGAATTACAGTACGAATTTGATAAAGAGCAACGAAAAATTGAATTTGAACAACAACAAAAGGAAATAGAACAAAAAGCTGAACTGCAAAAGCAGAAAATTTTTACATGGGTGTTTGTTGGGGGATTTCTTTTTATGATTATTCTGGCATATGTTATTTTTAAAAGTTATCAGAGAAAAAAACAAACCAATATTTTACTAACCAAGCAAAAGAACGAAATAGCTGAACAACGAGATGAAATAGAGGCACAACGTGATTTTGTAACAAAACAACGAGACCAGATTGCACATCAAAATAACATTATAACAGATAGTATTGAATATGCCCGAAGAATACAATCGGCCTTGTTTCCACAAGAAAAATTTCTTAATAAGGTTTTAGGAGAACATTTCATTTATATGAAGCCCAAGAATATAGTAAGCGGAGATTTTTATTGGGTTGCCGAAAAAGGGAATGAGGTAATAATTACTCTTTCGGATTGCACCGGGCATGGTGTTCCAGGTGCATTTATGAGCATGCTGGGAATTGCATTTTTGAATGAAATAGTAAACAAAAGCAAAAAGTTACAAGCAAATAACATTTTAGATCAATTACGTGAAAATATTATTGATTCATTGCATCAGGAATATGGTAGCAAAGGCTCTAAAGATGGAATGGATATGGCCTTGTGTATTATTGATAAAAAAACACTTGAAATGCAATATGCTGGAGCATATAATCCGGTATTTGTATTACGTGAAAAAGAAATCCACGAGTTGAAAGCAGATAAAATGCCGATTGGAATTCATGCGGTTAAACTGGAAAAAGAATTTACAAATCAGAAGTTTAAACTGAAGAAGCAAGACGTATTATATTTGTTTTCCGATGGCTACATAGATCAGTTTGGTGGAGAAAAAGGAGTGAAATACAAACAAAAAGCATTTAAAGATTTATTGCTTAAAATATCCACCCAACCCATGATTACTCAAAAATCAGAAATTGAAACCACAATGCAAAAATGGCAAGGAGAACATTCTCAGTTAGATGATATGATGATTTTGGGAGTTAAAATTTAGAAAGAGATGAAAAGCCCTGAAGAAATTCAGGGCTTTTCAGAGTTTCATATTTAATGATTTATTTCCTCAATAGCTTCCGAAACATTAATTACAAAATCGGCTAGTTTTTCACATTCACAGTACAAATCGTTATAAATTATACCTGTTTGATAGTTATATTCCTTTTTCTCAACACTTTTTAAGTGGTCCTTCTTTAGTTTGGTTCTGTACTTATTTATTTTTTCTTCAAGCTCTTGAGCATGATTTATATTAATGTTCTTATAACCCTGGTCGAGATTGTGCTGCATTTCTTGTAATGAACCTTTTGCTAATTCCATCATTTGTAAAATATTCCCATTTAAAGCATTATTAAACTTCACTTTTTTATCTCTTTTTCTAATTAGCGTCTTTGCCAAGTTATAACAACTGTCACCAATGCTTTCTATATCAGTTACCACATTAAGCATAGCTTTTATTCTTTTCGAACCTAAAATACTTAGTTCACCTTCAGAAATTTTAGTTAAATAATCTGCAATTTCTTCTTCCATTCGGTCGCTTATACCTTCGTACTTTTCTACCTTATCAAAAAGTTTATAAAACTTTTTATCAGATGTTTCACCAAACATGCTTTCAACGCAGTGATACATTTTTTCTATTCGGTGTGTATAAATAAGTATTTCCTTTTTTGCTTGATGAATGGAAAGTTCAGAAGTAGACATTAGTCCGGTATTAATAAATTGCAAACGAAATTCTTCAGTATCATCTGTCATAGGAACCATTTTGGTTACGACAAGCTGAATAAACTTTGTAAACCAAATAAATACTAGAACATTAGCTATATTAAAGGTTGTGTGAAATATTGATAAAGCAATAGGTATGGCATGTGGAGTATCGTAAGGAGATGCGCCTCCAATTTTAACAATAAACCAATTTATTGCAGATAAAAAAGAAGTAAAAATTAAGGAGACCCAAATTACTCCCATTATATTAAAAATTAAATGAGCTCTTGCAGCTCTTTTTGCAGAAACATTAGCAACAGCTGCTGCAATATTTGCTGTTACTGCTGTCCCTATGTTTTCTCCTAAAACCATTGCTGCAGCAATATCAAAAGAAATCCAACCATTATTGCACATAACAAGGGTCAATGCCATTGTTGCGCTCGATGATTGAATAATCATTGTTAAAACAGATCCAATAATTAAAAATAACAAATGCGAGAAAATACCATGAGAAGTATAATTTGATAAAAAGGATAATATATCAGGATAGTGTTTAATATCTGGCACAGAGCCTTTTAAAAAGGCCAGACCTAGAAATATCATTGCAAATCCAACAATGAATTCTCCCCATGATTTTCTCTTGCTTGTTTTTGAAAACAATAATGGAAATCCTAAACCGATTAATGGCAATGAAATTACACTAATATCGACCTTAAAACCAAGCAACGAAATTAACCATGCTGTTACGGTTGTGCCGATGTTGGCTCCCATAATCACACCTATTGATTCTGTTAGTGAAAGAAGACCTGCGTTTACAAAACTTACCATCATCACAGTAGTGGCTGAAGAAGATTGAATAATTGCTGTGATCATTAAGCCAGTAAATACTCCTTTAACTGGATTTGATGTCATTTTGGCAAGAATATTTCTCATTTTATCACCAGCAACTTTCTGCAGGGCTTCACTCATAAGTTTCATGCCATACAGGAAAAAACCTAATGAACCTACAAGGGTTAAAAAGTCTAGAAAGCCATATTCCATTAATTTGAGTTTTTAAATTTGTAATACAAATCTATAAAAAAAGGCAAATATCATTACTTTAATTTAACAATTAATTTACATTAAGAAAGCACTTGGGAATTTATTTATTTGCCAAATTAAGATATAATCCTAATTTTGAAAAGAATTTTAAATCATCTCGAATGTATACAATTAAAGAACTTCAGGATTTAATAAACGAGACAATTTCGAGTGCAAGAATTGGACGGGAACCATATTCATTATATGATCCAATAAATTACACCTTAGAATCAGGAGGGAAAAGAATTCGCCCTGTATTAGTTTTAATGGCTTGTAATTTATTTTCCAGTGAAGTTGAACATGCAATAAAACCGGCTCTTGGGTTAGAAATTTTTCACAACTTTACACTTTTACACGATGATATAATGGATCATGCCGATATTCGTCGCGGTAATCCAACAGTACATAAAAAATGGAACGAAAACGCAGCGATTCTTTCAGGTGATGCTATGTTTATAAAAGCGTATGAATATTTTCTGGATTGCCAATCTCCCAATTTCCGTGAAATATTGAAAATTTTTAATAGTACTGCATTGGAAGTTTGTGAAGGACAGCAATACGACATGGAATTCGAAGAAAGAGATAATGTTACAGAACAAGAATATATTCGTATGATTGAATTAAAAACATCGGTTCTATTAGCAGCAGCCTTAAAGATTGGTGCGTTATTAGGGGGTGCAAATAAGAAAGATGCAGATTTACTTTACGAGTTTGGAAGAAATATTGGTTTAGCATTTCAGCTTCAGGATGATTATTTAGATGTTTACGGTGATACGGAAGTTTTTGGAAAACAAATTGGCGGCGATATTGTGGCTAACAAGAAAACATTTATGCTTATTAAAGCACAGGAATTAGCTAAAGGAGAAGATAAGAAGAAATTAAAGGACTTATTACTTTTAGAAAACTTAGAAAGAGAAACAAAGATTTCAGCGGTAACCAATATTTATAATAAATTAAATATTCGGGAGATTGTAAAACAAAAAATTATGGAATTAAACCAAAAAAGCTTCAATATTCTTGAACAAGTATCGGTCGAAGAGAATAAAAAAAGCGAACTTAAAAAGCTCGCCGACAAATTAATAAATCGTATAAATTAAATAGAGAAAAGCAATCCTGGTGTAAATACCATTTGATTCGCTTTAGCTATTACATATTTTATTTCTGCAAAAAATAATGTTTGATCATTAATTTGGAATTGCATTCCAGCGCCTGCATTAGCTCCTGGTACAAATTTAAATGCACTTACATCAAGGGGGCTACCAAACGATGGGACTCTTGAGTCTGTTAATTGCCAAGCACCTACATGTGCTCCACCCAACAAATACAAACGATAAGTATTTCGACTTCTTGAATTTAAAACGTAATGTATATTTAAGTTAAATACATACACTGTTGTTTTGGACTCTCCTCCGGCTGCAAATTTTTCTTTATTAGGCAAATAAAATTTAAAATCAGGTACAATTTTAAGTTTTTTACTATAATCATAGTTTGCTCTTAAATCAATACCAAATGATTTGTTATAATAAGAGTAACCATCATATTTAAGCTCTCCTCCTGTTGCTAATACAATTCCTCCACCGATATAATCAAATTGTGCTTTACTTTCTGATTTTAAAAGCAACAAGGCGGAAATCAGGAAGATTATTTGTGCAATTTTTTTCATTTTCTAAAAGAATTAAAAAGGGATATTCTACATTGAATATCCCTCGCAAATTTTAAAAAAAATTATAAGATAAAAAACTATAATTCAAATAAAACACCAAAATTAAATGCTGCCTGATCGTAATTACTTAAAATATATTTAACCTCGCTAAAAGCACTTAAATTTGGACTAAATTCAAAATTAACACCCGCGCCTGCATTTATTCCAGGCTTGGTGCCTACAGTGTCGCCTATACCTACTGCAGTGCCTGTATATTCTTTTGAATAATGTGTAATATTAAGACCAGCGATAGCATAAAAATCAAATCCTGAGGCATTCCAGAAAGTATAATTTCCATCTACATCTATAGACCATCTATTATGTTTGAAATTGCTTTGTGTCGATGGAAAAAAAATTACAAATTCAACTGATCCTGTCAAGCCTTCAAGAACCATATCCATTCCATAAGTACCTTTAAATTGTAATCCTAATGGAGGTAAATCTGTACCTATAATTAAACCTCCTCCAAGTTTAATTTCTTGAGCATTTGATTTTATAGAAAACAAACTACTTATTAAAACGGTTACAATAATTAGTTTAAAACATGTTCTTTTCATTTTCATTTTTTTTAAAAGTTTAACAAATTTATATTCTCTGCACAAAAACAAAAATCGTGCTACAAATTAAGGAACGAAAATATTAAAAAGTTCGTATCGATGTATCTAAAAAGTGTTTAAATCGTATAAAAAACGTAAATTTGTAAAAAAGCCTTTTATTTACTACAAAAATCAACAGAATGTCAAAGAATTCAGGTAAAATTATTCAGGTAATCGGTCCGGTAGTTGATGTTAGTTTTGAACATGCTGGTTCTGATCTTCCAAACATTCATGATGCATTGGAAATAAAACGAGACGATGGTTCTTTTCTGGTAATTGAGTGTCAGCAGCACATTGGTGAAAATGCAGTACGTTGTATTGCTATGGATTCAACAGATGGTTTACGGCGCGGCATGGAAGTTGTTATTACTGGAGCTCCAATAAAAGTGCCTATTGGTGAACAGGTGCGAGGACGATTAATTAATGTAATTGGTGATCCGATTGATGGGATAGGAGAACTTGATAAAGAAGGAGGATATCCTATACACAACCAACCACCAGAATATGTTGATTTAACTACCGAAAAAGAAGTTCTATTCACTGGAATAAAGGTTATTGATTTAATTGAACCATACTCCAAGGGTGGGAAAATAGGGCTTTTTGGAGGAGCAGGAGTTGGAAAAACCGTTTTAATCATGGAGATGATTAATAACATAGCTAAGGTTTATTCAGGAATAACAGTATTTGCAGGAGTAGGAGAACGAACTCGTGAAGGAAATGATTTATTACGAGAAATGATTGAATCAGGAGTAATAAAATATGGAAAAGAGTTTGAAAAAAGCATGGAAGCTGGCAGTTGGGATTTGACTAAACTTAATCGTGAGGAATTAAAGAATTCACAAGCTAGCTTGGTTTTTGGGCAAATGAATGAACCTCCAGGAGCGAGAGCAACGGTAGCATTAACGGGATTATCACTGGCAGAATCATTTCGCGACGGTGACAAGTCATCAGGAAAAGGAAATGACATTTTGTTCTTTATTGATAATATTTTCCGTTTTACACAAGCTGGATCTGAGGTATCTGCATTACTTGGTCGAATGCCTTCTGCCGTAGGTTATCAACCAACATTAGCAACAGAAATGGGAATGATGCAAGAGAGAATTACATCCACAAAACATGGATCAATTACCTCAGTTCAGGCAGTATATGTTCCAGCTGATGACTTGACAGATCCTGCTCCTGCAACCACATTTTCACATCTGGATGCAACAACAGTTTTAAGTAGAAAAATATCAGAACTCGGAATTTATCCAGCGGTTGATCCACTCGATTCTACTTCTAGAATTCTTACACCGGAAGTTGTTGGAGAAGAGCATTATGGAACTGCACAAAAAGTAAAAGAAATATTACAACGTTATAAAGAATTACAGGATATTATAGCAATTCTTGGTATGGACGAACTATCAGAAGATGATAAATTAGTTGTTCATAGAGCAAGAAGAGTTCAGCGATTTTTATCACAGCCTTTCCATGTTGCAGAAGCCTTTACTGGACTAAAGGGGGAACTTGTAAGCATTGAAGATACAATTAAGGGATTTAATATGATTCTAAATGGCGAAGTTGATAAATATCCAGAAGCTGCATTTCAATTAGTAGGAACTATAGAACAAGTAATTGAAAAAGGTGAAAAAATGCTTGCTGAAGCAAAGAAAAAGAAATAACTTACGTTTTAATTGAGATTATTGGAACATGTATTTGGAGATAATTACACCAGATAAAAAAGTATTTTCAGGAAATATAAATGCTGTTCAAGTCCCAGGGAGTAAGGGCTCGTTCGCAGTTCTTGAATATCATGCACCAATTATCTCGACACTTGAAAAAGGAAAAGTAAAAGTAGTTGAAGGAAGTGCTGAAACTTTTTTTAAAATAAGTGGAGGAATTATTGAAGTAAAAGACAATAACGTGATTATACTAGCCGAATCAGTAGAAATATAGTTTAATATGAGATTATTTCTGATTTCTTTATTCATAGTTGCATATTTATTTCTTGATGCTCAGGAAAAAGTTACTTTTTCGGCTGAGGACGGATTAAAAATAACTGCCGATTTGTATGAAGTAAATCCATCTGATCCATTTATTATATTATTTCATCAAGCGGGATATAGTCGGGGTGAATATTTACAAACCGCAAATAAAATCATAAAATTCGGTTATAATTGTTTAGCAGTTGATTTACGATCAGGAGGAGAAGTAAACTATATTCAGAACCACACCGCATTATTGGCAGTACAACAAGGCTATTCAGCCGATTATTTAAGTTCAAAAAAAGATATTGAAGCAGCAATTAATTGGGTAAAAGAACGCAATGACAAACCAGTCATTTTATTTGGAAGCTCATTTTCAGCTTCTTTAAGTTTGCTTGTCGCTAAAGAAAATCCGTTAGTAAAGGCTGTTGTGGCATTTAGTCCAGGAGAATTTTTTACACCAGGGCTAAATATTCAAACTGAAATTAAAAATCTAGAAAAACCAATATTTGTAGCATCATCACAAAGAGAATTTCCATATATTGATACTTTATTAAGTTTTGTTCCTTCATCAAATAAAACGATATTTGCTCCTAAATCAGGCGGAGAGCATGGTTCGAAATCATTATGGAAAAGCAATCCAAATAATCAAGAATATTGGCTTGCTTTAACCATGTTTTTTAGTAATATTCGTTAATTGTCAATGCAAAGAATTAAGTTTTTAGTTATTCGATTTAGTTCAATTGGAGATATTGTTCTAACAACTCCTGTTGTTCGTAATTTAAAACAACAGGTTGATGGTGTTGAATTACACTATATAACAAAACCACAGTTTGCCTCAATTCTTGAACATAATCCTTATATCGATAAAGTTCATATTTTAAAAAAGTCATTTAAAGAAACAATCAAAGAATTAAAATACGAACATTTTGATTATATTATTGATTTGCACAGGAATATAAGAACAGCAAGATTTAAAAACAGTTTAAAAATTATTTCCTTTTCCTTTAATAAATTGAACAGGGAGAAATGGCTACTTGTAAATTTTAAAAAGAACAAACTACCAAATATTCATATAGTAGATCGGTATTTAAATACATTAAAAGTGTTTGATATTAAAAACGATGAACAAGGATTAGATTATTTTATCCCTAAACAAGATGAGGTTAATATATCATCTATTTCAGAAGAACTAATAGGCGGATATATTGGTGTTGTTGTAGGAGCTTTTCACAATACAAAGAAATTAACGAAAGAAAAGATCGTCTCGATTTGTAAAAAGCTAGATTATCCTATTTTATTACTTGGTGGTTCAGATAATAAAGAAGAGGCTGAAGAAATTAAACATGAAGTTGGAACAAATAACATTTTTAACACATGTGGTAACTACAACATTAATCAGTCTGCATCATTAGTAAAACAAGCGAATGTAATTCTTACACCCGATACAGGATTAATGCATATTGCAAGTGCATTTCAAAAGAAAATTATTTCGGTTTGGGGCAATACAGTTCCCGAATTTGGAATGTATCCATACTTACCACACCCTGATTCGGAAATCATGGAAATCAAGGGATTAAAATGCAGACCATGCACTAAAATAGGGTTTAAGGAATGTCCTAAAAAACATTTCAAATGCATCAATGACTTGGATGATAATTATATATCGGGAAAAATAAAGGCTGTATTTTAGGATTGTTTACACATATATTTGTAATTTAACCCCAAGCCCCTTAGTTTAAATAAAATTTTTACAAATGCATCAAAAGGGGAAATTACTAAAAAATTTGTTCCCAGAGATTTAGTAAACTTAATAGAAGAAAATAAGACATCCTTAGCCCAGAGAGATTTTATTTATGATGCATTTGTTGTTTCCGGTTCGCTTGAGACTGCTCTTGGTATGTTATACAAGGAATTAATAGAAATGGACAATTATAAATTCAAAATTTTCTCAACCAAAGAAGCTGCTTTAAATTGGCTTGAGAAGTTTTAATTTTAAAAACTATATCTAAATCGCAAAAACAGCATCGTCATTTTATCGTATTGCCCACCGAATTTACTTTCAGATGTTTTCTAATAATTATCAGAGGAATTAGAAACATTATTAGAAAAACAATATTGAAAATAGCGTTAAAATAAACCATATAATAGAGTGAGATAGTTTCGTCAATTAAAAACCATCCGGTTAAGCCCCAAACAAGTGCATTCCATGCCCATTTTTCTTTTTTTGCCAAAGGATATTTTGATAAAAAGAACATTAATATTGCCCATGAAACCAGAATCGAAGCACCAACACCATACTGCCACGATTGGAAATTTTTCATTGACTCTGTAATTGTTTCTGTCTCACTAAAAAATGAAGGATTTATATTCTTATCAAAAGCAGCAAATCCTTTATTTGGCATTATGGATGAAAATGCCATAAATATTCCAAAAACTATTACAATAATAGATGTAATTTTCAACCATTTAATCCAGAAATTAAAATTTATTTTCATATCATAATTATTTAAAAACTATATCTAAACCTCAAGAAAAGCATTGTCATTTTGTCGTATTTACCACCAAATTTACCTTCGAAACGTTGGCCATATAAAGCAAATTCAAAATTGTCGCTCACAGAATAAGCCAGCGATGGCATCAAAAAGTATCCATTATCTAATGATGGAAAATACATAATCGAAATATTTCCGGTTAATAAAGGATGAATTGGATATGATATTTGCCCAAACCATGAGAACTTACTGTACGAAGTAGTTTTAACTGACAATGGAATAAAATACAAATCATTAAAGCTATTTAAGTTGAGCTTGTTAAAATAACCATTATAATTAGCTTCAATCGAAATGTTTAATGAATTGCTAAACATAAAACTTAATCCTGCAGAAATAATAGTAACTCCAATTGAGTCAGAGAAGTTTTCTTGTGGATGAAAATAACTTGCTTCGCCATTAAATCCAAAATCTTTAATACTTCCAGACCATCCAGCTCCTATTACATAATCTGAAGTATCTATAATTCCACCAATAAACTGAATATCATAGCTCCATTTATTAAATCTATATAATCCTGCTGCAGTAATATTATTATCCTTATCAATCTTTATCGCAGCTTCTGCAACAGATGTATAGTTTGGATAATATTGAATTCTTAAAGCATCACTTCCTGGTCGTTCTTCATAATCGAAATCGAAAAACGAATAGGAATTAAAAATATCGTTTGGATTCCATGCAAAAGATTGCCCCCAGTTGATTCTTTGTCGGCCTAATGTTACAACCCATTTATTTGCATTTAATTCTAAATATGCTCTGTCGAAAGCAGTATTCAAAACATAAGAGCTTCCGTCGGTAATATTGTTAGTTAGAAAATCTAAAAAGCCATTATCTGCTTCAATTGATTTTGCATAATCCGGAATAAATTGAACTAAATCTCCATATATTAATCTGTTTCTCATATCTAAAGCAAAAGTTAGCTTGTCGTTCATGTACCATTTGTAATTCAGTCTATTATGAATTAAATTATCTACAAGCCAAACTGAATCAATACTGTTAAACATTGCTGTGTTCATATATTTTATATAACCCTTTAATTCCATATTTTGAAAGACAGATTCTTTATCTTGAGCTATAGAATGGAATGAAAGTAAAATTGGGAATATTAATATTATTAGCTTTTTCATTATTAATTCTTAATTAAACATTTTCAGATGAACGAAGAATTAATTTCTTCGTTCATCTGAAACCACATGTCCATCTTCAACAGTTATAATTCTACGAGCTTTGTTCACAACCCGTTGGTCGTGTGTTGAAAATATAAAAGTTATATTCTCTTCTTTATTAAGTTTTTCCATTATGTCAAGTAATGTTTCTGTTGATTTAGAATCCAGATTTGCAGTAGGTTCATCAGCTAAAATAAATTTTGGTTTTGATGCTAAAGCTCTTGCTACAGCAACACGTTGTTGTTGTCCACCAGATAATTTTGAAGGTCGACTGTTAACGCGGTCAGCTAGTCCAACTGCTGACAATAATTCTATTGTACGCTCATCTCTTTCTATGCGATTTTTCCCTTGTAGTTCCATAATAAACTCAACATTTTCTTTTGCTGTTAATACAGGAATTAGGTTATATGCCTGAAATACAAACCCAATGTTTCTTAACCTAAAATCGATTAATTTGGATGAGCTTAATTCACCAATATTTGTTCCATCAACATTAATTTCTCCTTCTGTTGGTTTATCAAGACCACCAATCATATTTAATAATGTAGTTTTTCCTGAACCAGACGGACCAACAATAGCCGCAAATTCACCTTGTTCGAAAGATAAATCTACCTTATCAACAGCTTTTACTTTAACTTCAGATTCGTTGTATATTTTAGTTAAATTTTTTACTTCTATTACTTTCATTTTTTATAGTTTTTGGCTCTTGGTTTTTGGCTGTTAGCCAAAAGAAGAGTATAGTTAATAATATATTTTGTTTTATATGATAATATGAGCTAAAAGCAAAAAGCCAATAGCTCTTTATTATTATTCGGTTCGAATTGCTTCAACCGGATTAAGTTTTAAAGCTTTCTGAGCAGGTATTATTGATGAAAAAATAGCAACAATTATTACCATTACAGTTACACCAAAAAAGAAACTGATATCTATATTTGGATAAACCATTGCCGACCAACCAAAAGCTTCAAATCCTTCCTGAACGGAAGAGAAGTTCAAACCAACTCTTCCAAAAACTCCAATTAATGCACCAGCCAGAATCATACCTGCAATGCTACCGACAATTGTTAGAAAGACGGTTTCCAGCATAATCATACTAAAAACCCGTTTTTTATTCATCCCAATAGCCATCAACATCCCAAGTTCTTTAATTCTTTCTAAAACAGACATTAGCATAGTATTAATTATACCAAAGGCTAAGGCAAAAAATATGACACCCATAATTATGTAATAATAAACGGTCATAAAATCTGTCATCATTCCGGCATCAGGAGCAAGCTCTTTCCATGTCATTACATTAACATCAGGAAACTTAGAGCTTAAAACATCTTTAAATGAGCTAAGGTTCTCGCTATCAGCATTTAAAATGATACTTATTTCGTGATAATCATTTGATTGGAATCCGGCTTGTGTTGCAATATCTTCAGCTTTCACAAAAGCGTTAAATTGATCAAACATTGTGTTATTTGTTTTATAAATGCCACAAACACGAAACGATTGGTATGACATTTCACCATTTATGCCAGAAAATGTAAATACTATTTTTGACCGAATCTTATAATTTTTAGCAAGTTTCATAATCTCAGCACCAAAATTTCTAATTTCATTTGGTTTAAGAATGGATTCTAATTCAGATTTAAACTTTTTCTCGGTTATAATTCTCTTATCCAAAATTGAGCTTAAAGTAGTAATCAAAGATTCTTTAGCACCAAGTTCTGTAATACTATCCAGAAGTTCTTGCGTAACAATATAGTTTATTAGCCTTAGTTGATCTGCAGTTTTTTCGCTTATTACAATTGGATTTTTAAAATCTGATTCAAAATAATTTCCACCATTTTCGACAATAAAAGAATTCAAATCGGATACCAACATTTCTTCATTTACATCAATACCCTTGAGATTAAGTGCAGTACTTCCTCTGGATGTACTAGCCATTGATATTATTTTAGTATGTTTAGTCCAAGCTTTCACTTTATCAGAATTATTTAAAAAGTCTGATATTTCAGTGAAGTTAGGAATAGTATGTTTTAATTCTTCGTTAATTAAATATTCCGGATTTTGAATTTTAATGTGCGAAACTTCAGTATTAATTGCTGAATGTACTCTCTGATCTACCCAGCCATTCATTAATGCAGCAACGAATACTCCGGAAATTGTTCCTAAAGTTACAGCGCAAATAACAATCAAGCTTCTTGCTTTGTTGCGCCAAACGTTTTTCCAAGATATATTCCAAATCATATTATTAAATATTGTGCTTTTTCCAAGCTAGTTTATTAAATTGAATAAGATAATTATGCGCGTAGTGCTGATATAACTTTCATTTTACGGACTCTTCGCAATGGCAGATGACATGCAATTAATACCATTATCATTATAATAACACCTTGCCAAATAAAGTATTGATCGAACCATGCTAATGGCATTACGGGATCAAAACCCATATCTTCATACATTTTTGCCATTTCGCCGGTCATTTTGATAGGATTTCGGTTTCCAACAACAACAAGTGGAGCAGAAGCTAATAAGCCAGTTATCATACCTATAAATCCAAGAAATAGCATTTCAAAAATCAGAACAACACTTAGTTTTACTTTTGACATTCCAATGGCAACCATTACACCTAGTTCGCGCTTGCGCTCTGCAATCATCATTAAAACAGTTCCTATAATTCCAAAAAGTACAATGAAGTATAATATCCCTATAAAAATTACTCCGCCAACACTATCACCTTCAATTTGCTGTTTCATAGTAGGATTAAATTCTTCCCAGTTTTTAACTGCATATTGACCAGAATTAACTGTTTCTTTAAGTATAGCTTGTGTTTCATACATATCGTCCGGATTATCCAAATTGATATTAAGAGATGTAATATTGTTTTCCAGATTGAAGAATTCCTGAGATTTTTCAAGGGTCATATAAACCAGCTTATTATCTAACTCAGGTGATAATATTTTTACAATTCCCCGAACCGGAAATATATTAGCAGCAGTTGTGCCATGATATCCAATTCCCATTAGAATTATAGTATCTCCAACATTAGCTTTTAAAAATTTCGAAAGCCTGTCAGAAATTAATACTCCATCATCTTTAGGTTTTAGATACTCTCCGATAAAACTGGCTTGGTTCTGAATAACAGGGAATAGTATTTCTTCCAATTTTTTATTTAAAGCCAGATCTAAAGAAATTCTTGATAATGAGCTATAAGATTTATTGTTGTTAGCTACCAATAGTTCTTTTTGTTTGTCAGGGATATCGATATTACTTAATATATTTTCGACAATTTCTGGTGTAAACCTGTATTTTACCACCAAGTTTTCAGGATCAGATAATTCTTTTTCTTTTAACGGATCAATTCCTGTTACTAAAACACCTTTTGATTGTGTTCCGGTTGAAGCTAAAGCAAAAGATTCTACTCTTGGAACTGCTACTTTTATATTGTCAACTTGTTTTACTTTAGAAATAAGATTGTTGTCGTATTGAAAAGTGTTATCAAGGTTTGGATCGTCAAAAAAGTCTTTATTTTGAATTTGCAAGTAACCTGTAAATGATTCAATTGCCTGATGAATCATATGATTGTATGTGCCTAGCTGAAATGAGCGCATAAGTACTGCAAAGAATACAGCAAAAAATATAGACGCAACTGTAATTAGTGTTCTTCGCTTATTACGCCATATATTTCTCCAGGCCATTATTATAGTTCTTTTCATTTTATTCTAATTAGTTATTCATTAATAATTAGCGCAAACGTTTCATGTTTTGCTGTGAGAAAAAAGAATTCTGCAATGCAACATTGAATTTAACATCATCAATTACAACAATTGTTTTTTGATCTTCTTTATCAGCAGGAATAATTTCGATTCTGGATGGAATCTTTCTGTCATCCATCACTTTGACTTCTGTCCCTAACTCAGTTTTGACCAAAAAATCATCTTCATCATAAAACTCAGATTTCATCATTAAATAATCGTCTTTGCTAATCCAGCGGATAATCCTACCCCAAACTACAGCAGCATCTTCCTTTGGAAGCATTTCAATTTTCCAGCAATCCCAGCCATCAATGGTTTCTGAGCCAATAATTTTATGAGTAAAATCAACCACCATTGACGATTCTTTTAAAATATCGTCGTTGGTATAATCAGAGCCCATCCAACCGTCAGCCATCATTGATGGTGGTAGTTTTATCATTCTGCTTATGCTTGGCATCCAGTTCCACATTTCGGTTTCACGTTTTAGAAATGCCTGTCCTTTTTCTTTTGCAGGGGCCGTTATAAGTGTCATTGAGTAATCTCTTTCTAATGTCCAAATTTTAAATTGAATGGTCCGTTCCCAGCTCGGTCGAACAATCGTCATTGTCATTGTTCCCTGACTTGATTTTTCACCATTCCATTTTTCATCTGCTTTTTTGACAATTTCTTTTGCATCTTGTCCAAATGCTGGTGTTAAGCTAAATAAAATCAATACCGCAAGCAGTCCCGATTTTAGTGTTTTAGTTGTTTTCATAATTCTTAACATTTTTTTGAATAAATTGATATTATTTTCTTTTCTACCGCATCAATAGGGTAGTTGTCCGGATCAGAAACATAGGTCATTCCAACACCATCAAGCATGGATTGGAAAAAGTAAACTTCGGCTTGTGGATCTCCATAACCTTCATTCTCAAAATATGCGTAAAGCATTTTAAAAAAGGGATCAAACATTGCCCATAATTCTTGTTCAAATAATTTCATTACAGGAGCTTGAACCATTAACGAAAAATATAAACGGTAATATATTATGTGGCTTTTAATTGTTTGAAGTGTTTTTTTAATGAAATGAATTAATTCTTCTTGAGTTAAAACTCCATCGTGGTTAGGATCGAAAGACTTCATTAAACTTTCGATACCATGGAAAATGATTGCTTTTAGAAGCTCTTCCTTGCTTTCAAAGTAATTGTACATTAATCCTTTAGATATTCCGGCCTTTTTTGCAATTTCACTTATTGATGTGGTATGATAACCTTCGTTTGCAAAAAGCTCAAGGGCAACCTGCATTATTAAATGCTAGTTTCTTCTTTCTTCTTTTCTACATCATGTTCTTGTTTTATTGATGTAGTATTATATTCTGTCTTGTTGGTTATTATATCTCTTTCATATTCTGTCTTTTTAGCAGTATTTAAATTAACTTCGCTCCTTTTCAAAACCTTGAGATTTTCATCGACAACACGCTCTTCTGTTACTTCAGCAATAGGTAACTC
>JBHOSR010000008.1:0-44183 GCA_042584405.1 Bacteroidota bacterium | reverse complement strand
AAGAATTTCGTTCCTTCGCTCATTAACAAAGCTCATTCCAACTGCTATATATGCAACGATAAAAACCCAAACTAATATGTTTTTAAAAATCTTCATTAATCTTTGTTATACAATCTTTTAATTGGTTCAACTAACTCATCAATATCACCTGCTCCTAATGTCATTAAAACCTCAGGCTTTTTATTTTTTAATTCATTTATTAATTCAGCTTTAGTACAAATTGTTTTATTTTGATTTTTAATCTTGTTAAAAATAATTTCTGATGTAATTCCTTTAATAGGCTCCTCTCTCGCAGGATAAATATCAAGCAATATAATTTCGTCTAGCAATTCAAGGCTTTCCGCAAATCCTTCTGTGAAATCTCTTGTTCGTGAATATAGATGCGGTTGAAATATTCCTGTTATTTTTTTATTCTTGAACAATTCTTTTGCAGACCGTATTGATGCCTTTAACTCTTCAGGGTGATGCGCATAATCATCAATAAACACAAAATCATCCCGATGAATTTGGTAATCGAATCGGCGTTGGATTCCTTTAAATTTGCACAAGGAATTAAAAATTTCATCGTTATGAACTCCAGACATACTTGCCATTGCAATTGCTGCAACTGCATTTTCAACATTTAACAAACCTGGCGAGCCAAGTTTTAAATTTTCTATGGTCCCTTTAATACCGATAAAATCGAAAACATACAAACCATCTTCTATCCTGATTTTATCAGCTCTAAAATCAGATTGAGATTTTAACGAATATGTGTAAATTTCAATGTCATTTCTTTGCGGAATAACAATATCCAAACCAGCTTTAATTAATAATTTGCCCCCTGGATTTATTCGATCCGTGAATTGTTTAAATGCATCTTTCAAATCATTTTCATCAGAATAAATATCTAAATGATCAGCATCAACCGATGTAATTATTGCCTTTTGCGGATTTAGTTTTAAAAAAGACTTATCAAATTCGTCTGCTTCAACTACAACATATTTACTTTCTATATCAACTAAATAATTTGTATTATAATTCTTCGAAATACCACCTAAAAAAGCACTGCATCCTATTCTTGATTGCCTCATCAAATGTGCTATCATAGTTGTAATGGTTGTCTTGCCATGAGTGCCCGCAACAGCAATACATTTCTTTTCTTTTGAAAGCATTCCCAGCACTTCTGAACGTTTTTTAATTTCAAATCCTTGATTTATGAAAAAATTTAATTCTTTATGAGTTTTTGGAATTGCAGGAGTATATATAATAAGTGAATTTTCTTTATTTTTAAATTCATTTGGAATATTGGATACATCATCTTCAAAATGGATTTGAATACCTTCTGAGATCAATTCATCGGTTAAAGTTTTAGAAACTTTATCATAACCCGCAACATTTTTCCCTATGGTATTATAGTAACGAGCAATAGCACTCATACCGATACCTCCGATACCCAAAAAATAAACATTATGAATTTCACTTATATTCATTCTAAACTTTACTTAATTTTAATACTTCCTCAGCAATTATCTTTGCAGAATCGCGCAAAGCCATTCCTTTGATATTGTCTGATAATATATTTATTAGTTTTTCATTTCTAATTAAATCTATTGCTGTATTGATTAACTGTTCTTTGGCCTCCAAGTCCTTTACAATTATAGCTGCCTTTTTATCCACCAACGCCAAAGCATTCTTTGTTTGGTGATCTTCCGCAACATTGGGTGATGGAACCAAAATTACCGGCTTCCCAACTAAACAAAGTTCAGAGATTGTTCCGGCTCCTGCCCTTGAAATAATTATGTCTGCTGCAGCATATGCAAAATCCATTCTTTTTATAAAGTCAAGTACCTTTATATTTTCAAATCCATAAGAATCAGCACATTTCTTAGCATCTTCGTAATAATATTTTCCGGTTTGCCATAACAGTTGAAAATTTGAATTTCCAACTTTCTCCAAATCTTTTATTACGCTTTGATTAATGGTTCGTGCTCCTAAACTACCACCTATGATTAAAACCGTTTTTTTATTTTCGTCTAATTCAAAATGCCTTAAAGCTTCTGTCCTATTATCAATTTTATTTAATAAATCCTGACGAACAGGATTTCCTGTCAAAATTATTTTATCCTTTGGAAAATACTTCTCCATTCCCTCGTATGCAACACAAATTTTCTTTGCTTTTTTAGCCAAAAGTTTATTCGTTATTCCTGCATATGAATTTTGTTCCTGAATTAGTGTTGGTATTCTTTTATTATTTGCTTCTCTTAAAATAGGACCACTCGCATAACCTCCAACTCCAACAACTACATCAGGTTTAAAATTTTTTATAATCTGTTTTGATTCTTTTAAACTACTTATCAATTTAAAAATGAAACTTATATTTTTATAGGTCAATTTTCGCTGTAAACCTGCAACCGGTAAACCAATAATTTTATAACCTGCAGCAGGAACTTTTTCCATTTCAATTCTTCCTAAAGCACCAACAAAAAGAATATTTGTTTCAGGTTCAATTTCTTTAATTGCATTAGCAATAGAAATTGCAGGAAATACATGTCCTCCTGTTCCACCTCCACTAATGATAATATTTTTATTCTTCTGTTTCATTTACTACTGCTGGTTCTGATATTAGTTCTTCGTTCTTTTCAACACTACGGCTTACACTTAAAATAATTCCAAATGCAACGCCTGTAAATAATATGGATGAACCTCCCATACTTACTAATGGTAGGGTTTGTCCGGTTACCGGGAATAAGTGTACTGCTACTCCCATATTTATCATAGCCTGAAAAACCAGACTTATGGTTAATCCAAATGCTAAAAAGGCGGCAAAAGTCCGTCTACTCTTTCGTACAATTACGCCTGCTCTATATAGTAAAAACAAATACAAAAACAATACAAATAATCCTCCAAAGAATCCATACTCTTCAATAATTATTGCATAAATAAAATCGGAATAAGGATGAGGTAAAAAATTACGCTGTGTACTATTACCCGGGCCTTTACCTATTATTCCTCCTGTTGCAATTGCAATTTTACTTTGCTCAACCTGGTAATTATCTTCACTTTCACCACTAACAAAGCTTTCAATACGATTTTGCCAGGTTCCTATTCGCCCGGTATTAGATCCTTTTATAATTATGCCTGCTATGATCAATGCCACTATTAAAGCTCCCACTCCACTAATTCCTAGTAAGTATTTTATTTTTATTCTTCCAACAAACATTAGCAAAAATGATGTTGCGAATAAAATTAATGCTGTTGACAAGTTTGCAGGCATGATCAATCCGCAAACCATTAATACTGGTATTATTAATGAAACAAAAACTCCATTAAAATCATTCAGCTTTTTATCATCCTGTCGCAAAGAAAGTACACGTGCGAGGTACATTATTAAAGCTAACTTAGCAAAATCAGACGTTTGTATTGTAAATCCTAATCCTGGTAATGTTAACCAGCGTGCAGCTTGATTCAAGCTTGTTCCCATTACCAAGGTAATTGCAAGTAAGAAAATCGATAGATATAAGAACAATTGCGATAATCTTGAGTAATATTTATACGGAATTAAATGGGTTATATATATTATGCTTAATCCTGCTGCTAACAATACAAAATGCTTTACAATATAATATGCGGTATTGCCTTCCTGATATTTATATGCAAGAGTTCCTGTCGAACTATAAACAGCTAACAATGAGAAAATTGAAAGTGTAAAAATCACTCCCCATATTACTCTGTCACCTTTAAAGTATTTAGACAGTACCTCCTTTAATCTCATATTCTTATCAGATTTTTTATTCGTTTATTTTTCTTCAACTACAATTCCCTTACCGCTAACTTAAATTGATTACCTCGATCTTCGTAATTATCAAAAAGATCGAAGCTTGCACAAGCAGGCGATAATAAAACAGAATCACCTTTTCTTGCAAGGTAATATGCTGTTTTTACAGCTTCTGATGCGGTTTGCACATCAATAATTGTTTCAACAATTTGGCTGAAAGCTTTATGAATCTTCTCATTGTCTTTTCCAAGACAAATAATTGCTTTCACTTTCTTTCGCACTAAATCTTCAAGTATCGAATAATCATTCCCTTTATCAATGCCTCCTGCAATCCAAATTAAATTATTTGACACACTTTCAAGTGCGTACCATGTTGAATTAACATTTGTTGCCTTTGAGTCGTTAATAAACTCAATACCATGCACTTTTAGTACAGGCTCAAGACGATGCTCAACACCCTGGAAGTTACTCAGACTTTCCCGAATATCATCCTTCCGGATTTTAAGCACCTGTGCAGCAATACCAGCAGCCATTGAATTATACATATTATGCTGCCCTTTTAAAGCTAGATCGTTTATTGACATAATTAGCTCGTTTGATTTATATTTAATTCTTAGGGTTTCGTTTTCTTTGTAAGCGCCTTCCTTAAATTCTTCGATTAACGAAAATGGAAGTTGTTTAGCTTTTATTTCTCTAGCGGCTACTTCAAATTTTGTAACTTTATCATCAGCACAAAAAATAAAGAAGTCATTTTCAGTTTGATTTTGTATTATTCTAAATTTTGAATCTATATAAGCTTGCATTCCATCATATCTATCTAAATGATCGGGTGTAATATTCATTAGTATCCCAATTTCTGCTTTGAAATCATACATCCCATCTAATTGAAAACTGCTTAATTCAATTACGTAATAATCGTAGCTTTCTTCCGCTACTTGCAGGGCCCAACTTTGACCAACATTTCCAGCTAAACCAACATTTAATCCTGCGTTTTTTAGAATATAATAAATTAATTTTGTTGTTGTTGTTTTACCGTTGCTACCAGTAATACATATTTTAAATGCATTGGTAAATCTTGAAGCATATTCAATTTCTGAAATTACCGGAATCTTTTTTTCAATCGCTGATTTTACAATTGATACATTTTCAGGGATTCCTGGACTTTTTATGATCTCATCCGCATTCAATATCAATTCTTTTGTATGCTTTTCTTCTTCCCAAGCTATTTTATATTTCTCTAATTTTTGTTTGTATTCTTCCTTAATTTCTCCAAAATCAGAAACGAAAACATCGGCACCATTCTTTAAAGCAAGAATAGCAGAACCAACCCCACTTTCACCAGCACCTAATATGACGATTCGTTTACTCATTTTAATTTTTATCTGATTTTAAGTGTAACTATTGTAAAAACAGCTAGTATTATTCCAACAATCATAAACCTCATTACGATTTTGGGTTCTGGATATCCCTTTATCTGATAATGATGATGCAATGGTGACATTTTAAATATTCTTTTACCCTCTCCAAATTTTCTTTTTGTGTATTTAAAGTATGCCACTTGCATAACTACCGATAAATTCTCCATTAGAAAGATTCCACACAATATTGGAATCAACAATTCTTTTCGAATGATAATAGCAAAAACTGCAATGATACCACCAAGAGAAAGACTTCCCGTATCGCCCATAAACACCTGCGCAGGATAAGAATTATACCATAAGAAGCCAATTGTTGCTCCGATAAATGCACTCATAAATACGACCAACTCTCCAGAGCTTGGGATATACATTATATTTAAGTAATCGGAGTATATCACATTACCGCCTACATAAGCAAGAATGCCTAATGTGGCCCCAATAATTGCAGAAGTTCCTGTGGCCAATCCATCTAATCCATCAGTTAAATTTGCACCATTTGAAACTGCAGTAACAATAAGAATTACAACAATCACAAAAACTATCCATGCGGCTTTCTGACTATGCTTTCCTAAAAACGAAACTAAATATTCATAGTCAAATTCATTGTTTTTAAAGAAAGGGATTGTAGTTTTTGTAGATTTAATATCTTGAGCCAGGTTCTGTGTATTTTCTTCAGTATTATCTATACCTTCAACAATTTGCACAGAGGTTACATTTTGTTTTGCAACCACATTTTCACGAACTACAACATCATCACTTAAATATAAGGTTAACCCAACAATAAGTCCTAAACCAACTTGTCCAACAATTTTAAATTTTCCTGCTAATCCTTTTTTATTCTTTTGCAATATTTTAATATGGTCATCTAAGAACCCTATAAATCCTAGCCACGCAGTTGTAATTAGCATTAGAAAAACATAAATATTCAGTATATCTGCAAATAATAAAGTTGGAATAATTATAGAACCTAATATAATTATACCTCCCATAGTAGGAGTTCCTTTTTTGCTCATTTGACCATCTAATCCAAGATCACGAATTTCTTCTCCAATTTGCTGTTTCCGCAAAAAATTAATAATTCGTTTACCAAATATCATCGAAATAATTAGAGAAGTAATAACTGTTAATGCAGATCGAAACGAAATGTATTGAAACATTCCTGCTCCTGGAATATCGAATTTGTTTAAATATGCAAAAAGATAGTACAGCATGGTGCTTGCTAATTATATAGTTCGTTAAAAATTTGTTTAATCACTTCCCGATCATCAAAATGATGTTTAACTCCTTTTATTTCCTGATATGTTTCATGACCTTTTCCTGCAATTAGAATGATATCACCCTTTTTTGCTAATAAGCATGCAGTGCGAATTCCTTCTTTACGATCAATAATTGATACAACTTTCTTTTTATTGTCAGCATCAACTCCAACTTTCATGTCTTCAATAATTATGTTTGGATCTTCAGATCTTGGATTATCTGATGTCAAGATGACTTTATCGCTATTTATGGCAGCAATTTTAGCCATATCAGGACGTTTAGCCCTATCTCGATCACCTCCTGCGCCAACTATGGTTATTAATTCCTGATTATCACTTCTGATTTGATTAATTGCGTTAAGTACATTAAGTAATGCATCAGGTGTATGCGCATAATCCACAATAGCTGTTATTCCATTTTGCGAACGCATTGTTTCAAAACGACCTTCGACAGGTTTCATATTACTTAATGCTGTTAAAACTTCATTTTGATCAAATCCAAGTAAACTAGCACAAGCGTAACCTGCTAAAATGTTATATGCATTAAATCGACCAACAAAATAAGTCCATACATCGATATTATTGATATTTAACAATGATCCTTCAAAATGACTTTCAATAATTTTAGCCTTAAAGTCCGCAGCAGATTTAACTGCATAACTTTTTACTGATGCTTTGGTATTTTGTACCATAATGCTCCCGTTTTTGTCATCGGTGTTTATTAATGCAAAACTTTGGGGTTTTAAATCATCAAAGAATTTCTTTTTAGCGTCGATGTATTCCTTAAAAGTTTTATGATAATCTAAATGATCATGTGTTATATTAGTAAATATGGCCCCTTCAAAATCTAAACCGACAATCCTTTTTTGATCAATAGCATGTGAACTAACTTCCATAAAACAATATTCACATCCACTATCAACCATTTGCTTCATTAGTTTATTTATTTGAACTGCGTCTGGTGTTGTATGTGTCGCTTCAATGGTTTTATTATCGATATAATTTCTTACTGTTGATAGCAATCCTACCTTATATCCTAGCTTTCGTACTAGATTATATAATAATGTTACAATTGTGGTTTTGCCATTTGTTCCGGTTACACCAACCAGTTTTAATTTTGATGAAGGATAATCGTAAAAAGCAGAAGCTATTGTACCTAAGACCTCTGCTGAATTTTCTACTTGTATAAATAGAATTTCTTCAGGTTTGTTTTCAGGTATCAACTCACATATTATTGCTTTTGCCCCTTTCTCAATTGCTATATTAATAAAATCATGTCCATCAACTTGAGTTCCCTTTACAGCTACAAACAAGCAGTTGTCTTTAACTTTTCGCGAATCAAAAACAATATCAACTACAGATAACTCGGTCTGCCCAATTACCTTAATTGTATTTACTGATTTCAATATGTCACTTAATACTTTCATTTTTAATTGAATGACATTTCAAGTATTACTAAGTCTCCTTTTGAGACTCGAGAACCGGTTTCAATTGACTGTTTTAATATTGTACCTCGGCCTTGTAATTCGACGCTTAAGCCTAAATTTTCAAGAATAAATACCGCATCCTTTACTCCCATGCCTTTGACATTAGGCATTAAATTCTGAGTTATAGTTCTATTACTTAGTTTAACACATGAATCTAATTTGGTTGTTAGCACCCAATCAGAAACAACTTCCTGGTCATCCACATCTATTCCCAAATCTGTTAAGGCAAATTTTAATTCATCTCTATAGCTATTCTTAGTATAAGGAATTCTTACTTCATTGTCTTTTATAGCTCTCGCAAGATTTAAACTCTCATGCATGTCAAAGTTTGTAGCATACACTTTATTAGCAATTTCTTTAAATACCGGACCAGCTACTAAATTTCCATAATAAACATTCCTGGATGGTGCATTAACAACAACAATGCACGAATATTTTGGATCAGCAGCAGGAAAATATCCAACGAAAGATGCTTGATAACTTATCTTTGATTTATCAGTATAACCTGATTCTTTATTTGCTATTTGTGCAGTTCCTGTTTTACCTGCAATTTTATAATTGTCATTTTTAATATTTTTTGCTGTACCTTGCTCAACAACACCTTCAAGCATGATCTTTACTTTTCGTAAAGTTGATCTTGAACAAATAGATTGCTTTAATACCTCTGTATCAAAAGTTTTTACCCAATAACCATGATACATTAAACCTTTGGTGAACTTTGGTTTTACCATTTTCCCGTCATTAGCTATAGCATTATAAAGTGTAAGCATTTGCAGTGGTGTTAGCCTCACTTCGTATCCAATCGACATTTGAGGAAGAGTAACTCCCGACCATAATTTATCACCTGGATATTTAATTTCTGGTTCCCCTTCACCCTTAATAGATAATCCTAATCGATTATTTAAGTTCATACTGTAAAGTCGATTAATGAATTTCTCTTCCTTTCCGGTATAATATTTTGTAATCAATTTTGAAATTCCCACATTGGAAGAAACCTCGAAGACTTCTTTTACGGTTATTATTCCATGCCCTCCTTTTTTGGTATCTGTTATTGGTTTATCGTAATAAAGGATTTCTCCGTTTCCAGTATTAATTGTATCTTCTAAATCAACATAACCATCTTCGAGGAGCGCTATAATTGAAGCAAGTTTAAACGTTGAACCAGGAGCACGGCTTTCTCCAATTGCATAATTGTATGATTCTTTGTATTGACCCTTGCTATTTCTTTCAAGGTTAACTATCGCCTTTATATCACCAGTTGAAACCTCCATTAAAACCGCAGTTCCGTGATGAGCTTCATGTCGAATTAATTGTTTCAATAGTGCATTTTCAGCTACGTCTTGAATATCAACATCAATTGTCGTAACTATATCCTTACCATCCTTAGGTTCCACCTCGTTGCCATCGTGTACAGGCATCCATACGTTACCATTTAAGCGTTGCATTAGCCTAACTCCCTCAACACCTTTAAGTTCTTCATCAAAAGCACCTTCTATTCCAACAACATTTCCACCTTCACCTTTTGTAGTATAACCTATTGTTCTTGAGGCTAAACTAACGTGCGGTTGAATTCTCAGGTTTGTTTGTATAGCAATAAAACCTCCTTTGTACTGTCCCAACCTAAAAATTGGAAATGTTTTTAATTCTTTTAGTTGATTATAATTTACACGACGCCTTATTAAATGAAATCGCTCGCCATTTCTGCGAGCTGTTGCTAATTCTTCTTTGTATTCAGTTGTAGATTTATCTTTAAACAAGTCCGATAACCTTAATGCTAAAGAATCAATATTTGAATCAAATGTTATATTATCCATTCCAGTACTTCTGGTATCCATCCTGATTTCGTAGTAAGGAACAGAACTTGCCAACAACCTACCGTCCGCTGCAAGTATATCTCCACGATTTGATTCTATAGTAATATCTTTAAGAGTTAAAGACTGCGCTTGTTCTTTCCATTTACCACCTTCAATTAATTGCAGATAAAGAATCTTACCAACAATAAGAATAGCAAAAGCCAGCATGAAAATATAAATCACACCAACTCTCCATACTATTTCTTTCTTTAATGACATAAGTTTACTTACTTTTCTATTACAATTTTTCTCGGTGGCTCAACCGATTCCTTTAAACCAAGGCCTCTATTTTCAACCCGTTTAGCAACCTCTGATTGCTTACTTATAAACATTAACTCTGATGATGTTGTAATAGCTTCGGCACGTAAATCGTTTATTACTCTTGACAATTCAATACTTGCACGTACAACTTTTTCAGCATGATATCTATTTGCTATATATATAAATGCAAGAATTACCAGAAAAACGATATATGGAAGCTGTTTAACTATAAAATCGTTAGCAATAAGAGAACCATCAAGCAAATCTTTAATAGAACCTAATTTTGATTCTTTGCGTTCTTGCTTCTCTTCAACAAATTCAATATTTTCAATTTTATCGCCCATTATATTCTTTCTGCTATTCTTAATTTTGCACTACGCGCTCTATTATTTTCATTAATTTCACTCTCGCCAGGGATAATTACTTTTCTATTAACAGCCTTAAATGGTAAGTCTCTGTTCCCAAAAAAATCTTTTTCAACCTCACCTTCAAATTGGCCATTTTTAATAAAATTTTTTACAATTCTATCTTCCAGCGAATGATATGTAATAACGACTAATCGTCCTCCCGGCTTCAATACATCAATGGTTTGAACAAGCATCTCCTTTAAAAAATCTAATTCGCGATTTACCTCTATTCTTAATGCCTGAAATACTTTTGCTAAAAACTTATATTCTGTATGCTTTGGTAAATAGGGCATTAGAACATCCGTAAATTCATTTATAGTTTCAATTGTTTTTCTTTCTCTTTGTTCAACAATAGCTTTTGCCAATTTTCTACTGTTCTTTAATTCACCATATAACCATAACAGCCTTGCTAAATTTTCTTCATCATATTCGTTCACAACATTTTTTGCTGAGAGCTTGGCACTTTGGTTCATCCTCATATCCAGCTTACCATCAAACCTAAATGAGAATCCTCGTTCTTCATCATCAAAATGATGCGACGAAACTCCCAAATCTGCTAACAAACCATCTACTTTACCAATTTCATAGTATTTCAAATAATTCTTTAAGAACCTGAAATTGTGATTCACAAAAATAAATCGTTTATCATCTATCAAATTTGACAAAGCATCATCATCCTGATCGAATCCTACCAGTTTGCCTTTTTTAATATGCTTTATGATTTCTCTTGAATGACCTCCACCACCGAAAGTTACATCGACATAAATTCCATCTGGCTTAATTTGCAAGCCCTCCACACTTTCCTTAAGCAATACTGGTGTATGATACCCCATTTATTTTTCATTTTCCAGATTTATGTCACCTCCCATAATTTTTTCAGCTAAAGCTGCAAAATTATCGTAACTCTCTTCAACTGCATCATATAAATCCTTAGACCAAATTTCAATCTTACCATCTTGTCCAGCTAAAATTGCTTCTTTCGAAATATTGGCTAAGTCTAATAATCGTTTTGGGATTAGCATCCTATTATTGTTGTCGAGGACAATTTCTGCTGATCCCCTATAAAAATTTCTTAAAAATTTATTATGCTCCTTGTTGTAAGGGTTAATTTTGCTTCGGATTAAGGAATTTTGTCTTTCCCATTCTTCAATTGGAAAAAGGACGAGACATTGTTCGAAAATATCTTTTTTGACAACAAATCGGCTCTCAGAATCAGAACTCATCTGCTTCTTAAGCATTGAAGGGAAAGTTATTCTTCCCTTTTCGTCAACTTTACAATTATAATCGCCTATAAATGTTGTCATTCAACCTATCTATTTAACTGGTAAAAATATACAAAAATTTCCCACAATTTACCACTTTCCTCCATTTTTTACCACTTTGTTAATAACTTTTAATCAATTGTTTAAACTCTAAAATAATAATTTCAAAAAGTAAGCTTTTGTAAATTCCTCATTATTTGTTGTTTAGAAGAAAGTGCTTTAGTTGAAGAATTTCTATATATTTTGTGGATTTAACTAAATCAATTATAAAAATAATTGTCTTAATTTTATCCCATAATATTAAAATGGCATGGATACAATCAATATTAGAGAAGTTTTTCATAAGAAAAATCCAAAAGCAGCTAAAATGCTGCCAGGGTTTATTTATAGATACATTGAAAAAATAGTACATCTGAAAGAAATTAATGATGCAGTTCCGTTATTAGGAGATAAATATGGACTTGATTTTGTAAAAGCAGTTATCGAATATTTTCATATAAATATCCATGTAAAAGGACAAGAAAATATACCAACTGAAGGTCGAAATATTTTTGTAGCAAACCATCCATTAGGAGGATTAGATGGTATTGTATTTGCTCACGTTGTAGGAAAGATACATCCTAATATTCAGTTTCTGGTAAATGATATTTTAATGAATCTTGAAAACCTTGATTCTATTTTTATTCCTGTAAATAAACATGGAAAACAATCTGTAGAATATGTTCGTCGAATTGAAGAAACCTATACATCAGATGCCCAAATGCTCAATTTCCCTGCTGGATTATGCTCAAGAAAAGTAAAAGGAAGAATCATTGATCTGGAATGGAAAAAAAGTTTTATTTCCAAAGCAATTCAGCATAAAAGAGACATTGTACCTGTTCATATAGATGGTCGTAATTCTAACTTCTTTTATAATTTATCGAACCTTCGCGGATGGTTAGGTGTTAAAACGAATATTGAAATGTTTTACTTAGTTGATGAAATGTTTAAGCAAAAAAACAAAGACATGACCTTGATTTTTGGAAAACCTATCCTGTTTACCGCTTTTGACAAATCATTAAATGCTAAAGAATGGGCTAAAAAAGTTAAAAATCACATCTATACATTGCCTGAAGGAAACTTTGAACCCTTTAAATAAATTATTTTGTAAATTTACAATCCCTAACCACTACAATAAGAACATGAAAGAAGTAATTGACCCTGTTGATAAAAAACTAATTAAAAGCGAATTAACTCCTGAAAGATTTCTACGAAAAACAAATAATGGAGGAAATGAACTTTACATTATAAATCATCATAATTCTCCAAATGTTATGCTAGAAGTAGGAAGGTTAAGAGAGTTAACTTTTCGCAATGCAGGTGGAGGAACTGGAAAGGATTTTGATATTGACAAATTTGACATTCAAGAAAACCCCTATGAACAACTAATATCGTGGGATCCAGAAGACAAAGAGATTGTAGGTGGTTATAGATTTCATGTTTGTAATCACGATAGCAATCCTGATGTACTTGCAACTTCTAAATTGTTTAGTTTTTCAGATAGTTTTAATAAAGAATATTTACCTTATATGATTGAATTAGGAAGATCTTTTATTCAACCTAAATTTCAATCTGCAAGTGCTGGACGAAAAGCTCTTTTTGCGTTAGACAACCTTTGGGATGGACTTGGTGCTCTTGTGGTTGAAAATCCTCAAATTCATCATTTTTTTGGAAAAGTTACTATGTATCCACATTTTAATCAGGAAGCAAGAAATATGATTTTGTATTTTTTAAAGACACAATTCCCTGATGAAAGAAATATGGTGACTCCCCGAAAACCATTAGAACTAGAATTGGATGAAGAAAAGATGAAAGCTTTATTCTCTGGTAAAGATTATAAAGATAATTATAAGGTCTTGCAAAAAAATGTTAGAGTACTCAATTTAAATATTCCACCACTTATCAATGCATATATGAACCTTTCTCCAACAATGAAATTTTTCGGAACCTCAATAAATGAGGCATTTGGTGGTGTTGAAGAGTCAGGAATTATGATTACAATTGACGATATTTTCCCTACCAAAAAGCAAAGGCATATAGAAACTTATATTAGAAATAAATTCTTACAAAGATTTTGGCATAAGAAATAAACCTAAGTATCGAAACTAATACTAGTTTTAATTTTGACGTTCCTTAAATTATTATGATTCTTAAGCTTAATAAGCCCTTTGATTTTTCCCTTCAATAAAGTTAATAAATGATTTATTAACTACCTTGTTTCCACCTGGTGTTGGATACTTCCCTGTAAAATACCAGTCCCCTGTATCATTAGGACAAGCGGCATGAAGATTTTCTATGGTTTGAAAAACGATTTCAACTTCGGCATTTACTTCTTTCGATTTTAATAATTCTGAAATTTTAGCAGAGATTTCTTCAGGAGTAAATGGCTTATATATTTCTTTTACATAGTTTACAATTTGCTCTTTTGGTAAGTTTTCCTGAGATTTTGATTTTTTGTAAACTTCATTGATTATTGATTCTTTTCCAGTATCTTTTAACAAATCAACTGCAGCTTTAAAAGCTACAAAATCAGCAAGTTTAGCCATATCAATTCCATAACAATCAGGATATCTTATTTGAGGAGAAGACGAAACAATAACAATTTTCTTAGGTTTTAGTCTGTCAAGAATTTTTAAAATACTTTCACGCAAGGTTGTTCCGCGAACAATAGAATCGTCAATAATCACAAGATTGTCAACACCTTCCCTAACAGTTCCATAAGTAATGTCATAAACGTGTCCCACGAGATCATTTCTTCCTTTATCCTGTGCAATAAATGTTCTTAGCTTGATGTCCTTAATAGCAATCTTCTCAACTCGGACCTTTCTTGACATTATTTGATTCATTGCCTTATCATTAAGTTTTTCACCTAATGCTACTATTTCCTTTTTCTGTTCATTTAAAAGATTCGTTTTTAGCTCATCAATCATTCCATAAAATGCTGTTTCCGAGGTGTTTGGAATAAAAGAAAAAACGGTATTATCTAAATCATTATCAATTGCTTTCAGTATTTGAGGCACCAGCAATCTTCCAAGTGTTTTTCTCTCCTGATATATATCAATATCGCTTCCCCGCGAAAAATATATTCTTTCAAATGAACAAGAACTGCGTTTTTGAGGAACCCTAATCTCTTGAGATTTAACGGTACCATCTTTTTTTATTATTAATGCTTCTCCTGGTTTTACTTCTTGTACCGCTTCAGCAGTTACATTCATAACTGTCTGAATTACGGGTCGCTCCGAGGCAACAACCACAATCTCATCATCTTTATAATAAAAAGCTGGTCGAATTCCATTAGGATCACGCGTTACAAAAGCATCACCATGACCAATAACTCCTGCTATTGCATATCCTCCATCCCAATCTTTACTAGCCTCTTGAAGAATTTTCCTTATATCAAGGTTCTCTGCAATTAAAGAAGATATTTCTTTGTTAGAAAATCCATCATTCTTATATTGTCTGAATAGCATTTGATTTTCTTCGTCAAGAAAATGTCCTACTTTTTCTAGGACTGTAACTGTATCTGAATATTCTTTGGGGTGCTGGCCTAATTCAATTAAAACTTTAAAAAGCTCATCTACATTAGTCATATTAAAATTACCGGCCAACATCAAATTTCTTGACTTCCAGTTGTTTTCTCGCATTAAAGGTTGAACAAATTCTACATCATCGCCACCAAAGGTGCCATAACGTAAATGCCCTAAATAAATATCGGCTGCTGAAGGTAAATTTTCCTTGGCCCAAACAGGATCATTTAACAAATCAGGATTTCGTTCTTCAATTTTATTATGATAACTATTTACTTCGGCAAAAACTTCCTTAATTGGAGAATCTCCATTTGATCTAAATCGATTGATATATTTTTTACCTGGAGCTAATTCAAATTTTAATGTAGCTAAACCAGCACCATCTTGTCCTCGATTATGCTGTTTTTCCATTAATAAATACAACTTGTGTAAACCATACATCCACGATCCGTACTTCGATTGATAGTATTCTAATGGTTTTAGTAACCGAATTAAAGCTATTCCGCATTCATGTGTAATTTGATCGCTCATTACGATAAAAATATAAATTGCAAACTATTTCTATAAAACATATTAAAGTATGCTTTGTTAAAAACAAGCTCCTTTTTTAAATCCTGCAAAATTAAATTTACTTTTAAAAAATAGAGTTTATTAAGTATTCTATCTACGCTTAGGATATTTTGTATTTTCTTTATTGAGGGAGTTTTAATTATCTTTTTGGTATCCTTAGTGAGTGGCATAATTTAGTTTTTTATTTGTCCAATTCTGGATAATTGATTTTATCTGGGACAATAAATGCCGAAGTAAAATATCTTTTGATTCGGTTAAAATCTTTTAGTGCATCAACCTTTGTTCTATAATCACCGACATAAACCTTGAAATAGGGACTATCGTACTCACGATATATTGGGATTTGTGGAAAAAGCTCATAAAATCTTGCCTTTGCTGCTTGTGATTGATCTCTTGCTCCACTACCCAAATTTGAGAAAATACGTATTCTATATCCCGAAACTCCGCCTTTTAGTTTATTTTGTTCTATATGATTATAAATTAATTCATTAATTCTCATATCCTGAAAAATTAAGATTTCACCCTGTCCTTGTTTCTGTGCCTGTATCTTTGATAAAATATCTCCTTCTGAATATAATTCCAGGTTTGATTGTGAAAATAGATTTAGATTAATGACCATCAAAATGATTAAACTAAAAACAAGTTTTGATTTTATCATAATTTGCAGAATTAATGAGGCAAAATTAATCATTTTTTTGTAGAATTAGGAATGTAAATGTCAATTATTAACGAAGCAATAATCAAATGTTAACATTCTGTTTTTCTGACACTTTAACGGTTTTACTTCTTAAAAATGCTTTTACTTTAATTGTTCCTTCAATTTGCATTTCGATATTTTTTGATTTACGCAATTTATACATTACCGCCATACTTGCTAAAGGATTTTTTACATATACGTCAACCAAAATATTCTGCACCTGATCAGATTTGGCCGGTATTATTATTTCATTTGCATTTTTCATGTTACCAAGATAATCTCCGTTAAGTGTAACATCCAGATCCATTGATTTAATTTTGATTTTAAATCCATTAGGATTTGAAACTGGAACTTGTAGTTCAAGGCTTATCTTGTTCTCAACCATTCCCTTTAAATTCACATTATTCACATTTCCAATGTTGATTGATTCATAAGCATTGCAGCTACCAAGAATTACAACTATTAAAATAATTCCAATTATATTTTTTATTTTCATTCTAATTATCTTTTTCACTTTTATTAACAAATTTTAAGCCTTAAATTTTATTGTTGCCAACCCATTGCTTTTTCTACTGCTTTTAACCAACCCGCATATAACCTTTGTCTCTTTTCTTCTAACATAACCGGTATAAAGGTACGTTCTATTTCGCGTTTTTCAACAATATCATCAATAGTCCAAAATCCTACTGACAAACCTGCTAATAAAGCTGCTCCTAGAGCTGTTGTCTCAACATTTACTGGTCTTATAACCTCAACATTTAAAATATCGGCTTGAAATTGCATTAAAAAATTATTTACACAAGCACCTCCATCTACATTTAACGATTTTAAATTAATTCCAGAATCTTTTTCCATTGCTTTTAGTACATCCATGCTTTGATACGCCAAGGATTCTAACGTTGAACGAACAATATGTTTGTCGGTTACACCCTGAGTAAGACCTAATATTGCACCACGAGCGTACATATCCCAATATGGAGCTCCTAATCCTGAAAACGCAGGAACGACATACACTTCTTCCGTATCTTCAATCTCTATTGCAATATTTTCTGTTTCATTGGCGCTATTAATAAGTTTTAATCCATCACGAAGCCATTTAATTGCTGCTCCTGCAATAAAAACACTACCCTCGAGCGCATATTTTATTTTACCATTTATACCCCAAGCTATGGTTGTTACCAAACCAGTTTTCGAATCAATAATCTGATCTCCAGTATTCATTAACATAAAACATCCGGTGCCATATGTGTTTTTAGCCATACCTTTTTCCAGACAAGCCTGACCAAAAAGGGCTGCTTGCTGATCACCAGCTATTCCTGCAATTGGAATCTCTGTTCCAAAGATTGATTTATCTGTATATCCGTAAATTCCTGACGATTCTTTAACCTCAGGTAAAATATGCATTGGAATATCAAAAAGATCTAATAATTTTTTGTCCCATTCTAATTTGCGAATATTAAAAAGCATGGTTCGCGATGCATTTGAATAATCAGTTATATGTAATTTCCCTCCAGAAAGCTTCCATACTAACCACGTATCAATAGTTCCTGCTAAAATATCTCTCTGCTTTGCCCTTTCTTTAATTCCAGGAACAATGTTCAATATCCAATTAATTTTTGTAGCTGAGAAATAAGAATCAATTATAAGTCCAGTATTTTCTTTTATGTAATCACTCCAGCCTTCTTTCTGGAGCTTTTTACACAAATCTGCAGTTCTTTTGTCTTGCCACACAATTGCCCTATATACAGGTTCACCAGTTTTTTTATCCCAAAGAATCACTGTTTCTCTTTGGTTTGCAATACCAATTGCACTTATTTCTGATGTTGCTATTTTTGATTTTTTAAGAAGTTGTTTCGCTGTTTTAATTTGTGATTCCCAAATCTCAAGCGGCTCATGTTCTACCCATCCAGCTTTTGGATAATATTGACTAAATTCTTGTTGCTCTGAATCAATAACATTGCATTTGGTATTAAAGAGTAGAGACCTTGAACTTGACGTTCCCTGATCTAATGAAAGTATATATTTTTTGTTCATTATCAGAAGTGTTAGGAATACATAAAAATACAAATTATTGCTAGGATTCCTGACAAAATAAAAAACGGTCAAATCATTGAAATGACCGTAAATATATGTTTGACTTTAATTATTCCATTGCTTCCACAACCTCATCGGTAAGTTCTAAGCTATGATAAACATCCTGAACATCATCATCATCTTCAAATGCGTCGATCATTCTTAACACTTTCAATGCTTCAACAACTTCCAATACTTTTATATCATTTGGTATACGTTTTAAACCTGCATTTTCCACTTCAATATTTAGTGAATCTAGTTTTTTCTGAACGTTTCCAAAATCTTCTTTTGCTGTAGTAATTGCAATTAATCCTTCCTCAACCTCAATATCTTCAGCTCCTGCATCAATCATTTCCAACTCAAATTCCTCAATATCCATGTTTTCAGGAACAGGAAAAGTAAAAATCCCTTTTGTATCAAAAAGAAAAGTTAAAGATCCATTTTTACCTAAGCTTCCTCCATATTTTGTAAAAATAGCTCTAATATTACTCACTGTTCTATTTTTATTATCGGTTAAACAATCAACAAAAACAGCTATTCCATTAATTGCATATCCCTCAAAAGACATTTCTTCTAAGTTATCACCTTCCTTGTCTGCTTTACTAATTGCTCGTTCAACATTATCCTTAGGCATGTTAACACCTTTAGCATTATTCATTGCTAAACGTAATCGTGGATTCGCTTCTGGATCGGGGCCACTTTCTTTTACTGCTATTGAAATTTCCTTTACAATTTTAGAAAACATTTTTGAACGCTTAGCATCGTTTGCTCCTTTTGCTCTTTTAATTTTCGACCATTTACTGTGACCTGACATATTACAATTTATTTAGTTTCTGTTGAAAAAATAATGACTGTAAAATTACTAAAATTTAGAAATATACAGGGAATCGTATTGGGGAAATTTATTAAGACAAAAAAGTCTCTTTTATTGCAAAGAATTATGAATTTATAACATACCCCTTATATTTTTAATAAATTTGCGTCGTGTTTTTATAATTTAAGATAACAGGGTATGGATAACACAAAATTAGAGATGTCTCAAAATTTATATATTGAAACATACGGATGCCAAATGAATGTTGCTGACAGTGAGGTTGTAGCATCGGTATTACAAGAAAAAGGATATACAATTACTGAAGATATTAATAATGCGGATGTAATTTTAGTCAATACTTGTTCAATTCGCGAAAATGCTGAACAACGGGTTTGGGGAAGGTTGGATGTATTTAAGCAAATCAAGAAAAAAAAGCCAGAACTTACTGTAGGAGTAATAGGATGTATGGCTGAACGTTTAAAGGAAAAACTTATTGAAGAAGAAAAAACAGTTGATATTGTAGTAGGCCCTGATGCATACAGAGATTTGCCAAATCTTTTAGAAACAGCCGAATCTGGTCAAAAAGCTGTTAACGTAATTCTTTCAAAAGAAGAAACTTATGCAGATATCAGTCCTGTTCGTTTAGATAAAAACAGAATTTCTGCCTTTGTATCAATAATGCGAGGATGCAATAATATGTGTTCGTACTGCATTGTACCTTATGTAAGAGGAGGTGAACGTAGTCGTGATCCAGATTCTATTCTTAAAGAAGTTGAAGATTTGTATAAAAAAGGTTATAAAGAAGTTACTTTAATTGGTCAGAATGTTGATTCTTATGAATGGATATCAGAAAATGAGAATAATACAATCCAGTTTGCACATCTCCTTGAAAAAGTGGCTAAGATAAATCCTAAGCTGAGAATTCGGTTTTCAACCTCACACCCAAAGGATATGTCTGATGAAGTTCTGTATACCATGGCTATGTATAGTAATATATGTAATCATATTCATTTGCCAGCGCAGTCTGGAAGCACAAAAGTGCTTGAGCAAATGAAGCGCGGATATTCTCGTGAATGGTATTTGGATAGAATCGATGCTATTAAAAGGATTCTTCCTGATTGTGCTGTGTCAACAGACATTATGACTGGATTTTCTGGAGAAACAGAGGAAGATCATCAAGAAACACTTAGTTTGATGGAAACAGTTAACTATGATTTTGCCTACATGTTTAAATACTCCGAACGACCTAAAACGTATGCAGCAAGACATTTAAAAGATGATATCTCGGAAGAAACAAAATCAAGAAGACTAACAGAAATAATTAACTTACAGAATAAATTATCTGAGAGAAGTAAAAAAAATGATTTGGGAAAGGTCTTTGAAGTATTAGTTGAAGGGATTTCTAAAAAATCATCTGACCATTTGTTTGGTAGAAACTCTCAGAATAAGGTGGTAGTTTTTCCAAAAAAAGACTATAAAATTGGAGAATATGTTTTCGTAGAGATAACAGAATGCACTTCTGCAACACTAATTGGAGTTCCTGCAAAATAAAAAAAGGACTGAAATTCAATCCATTTTTTAGTTTAACTGAAAGACTTGATCAAGTTCTACAAGTTTTATTAACTCAACTAATTCTTCAGAAAGATTTATTAATCTTAAATTTGAATTACTAATCTTTGCAGTTTTATAAAGACTTAACAAAGCTTCAAATCCTGAACTATCAACAAACTTAATTCCATTTAAATTGAGCGTAAGGTTAGATTCTATATTACTAACCAAAGGTAAAAGTTTTGTTTCTACTTCTTTAGAGTTTAAAACATTTAATTTAGTTGTGTTAAAAAAAGAAACTAAATAAGTGTTTTCGATTTGGTCTACTGTTATCATAAGAATTATTATATAATATTAAAGCAGTGAAAATAGTACCAATCCCTTAATTACATATTTAATTAAAGATTAAGTTTTCAACAATTTTAGTTGAAGTTATTCACTGTTATCTTTTGTAAACATTTCTTCTTAAAAAGAGAGGACAAAACTTAATCTAATTTTTACTTTTTTCATTGAATCAAAAGAATAAGATATCTTTAAATAGTTGCTGATTTTCAAATCATTTGAATAAGATATAGGGTAATTCACAAATTATTTATCTTTAGTATAGAAAACAATAACTAAAAAGTCAAATTAAAAAACATAAAGTAATGAAAACAATAATTAAATTAATGATCGGACTAGTGTTGTCAGCATTCATAGTAATAAATACTAATGCTCAACCAAAATCAGAAATACCTGATGATAACAAACCTAAAATGAATTGGCAGGATGCGGATACATTGTATACTTTCCAATTTAATTCTAACTCAAACTCTTGGATTTATTTCCAACGCGAAATAAGAAGATTTGATACTAAAAATAATCCAACTGAAAATTTTGTACAAATTTGGCAAGTTCAGTCTAAATCTTGGGTAAATTATATGCGAGTTAATTACAGCTATGATGAAAAAGGAAATGAAATTGAAGAAATAACTCAGCAATGGGAAGTATCAACAAATAATTGGGTAAACGCCGAATTAAGAACAACAACTTATAAAGGAAGACATAAAGAAGAGGTTTTATTTCAAGAATGGAAGAAACCAACTAACGAGTGGTATAACATAATGAAGTATCTAATAAAGTATAATGATAATGGTAATAAAAATACGGTAGTTATTATGCTTTACAATGGTGTAACTAGGAACTGGGATAATTATAAAAGATTTTTAATGGAATTTGAAAACGAATTCTCACCACCTTCAACAGTTGTAGCAGAATCATGGATTGCTAACAATTGGAAAAGAGAAGGAAAATATGAAATTGATTATAACTGGAGAGGAGACAAAACTCAAGAAATCAGATATACATGGAATCAAGGTAAACATGCTTGGTTAGAAGGAATAATGCAAGAGATGATTTATGATAAATCAGGAAATCAAACTGAGTTTATAGAAAGGAAATATGACTATAACGGTAGCCAATGGATAAACTTCAATAAATTTGATGCCTTGTATAATAAAGAAGGATATATGACCGAAAAAGTAGAGTTTATATGGAATAGAGGAACAAGCCAGTGGGATATTTCAGGTAAATATAAATTCACTACAGATACAGAAATCTAAAATATTATCTAAATAATAAAAAGAGCTCTGAATAGAGCTCTTTTTTTATTCCTTAATTTTTAGCATTAATTCATTTAACTGTTTTGTTTCAATTCTGGAAGGTGAATCTATCATTATATCACGGCCAGCATTATTTTTGGGGAAAGCTATATAATCTCTTATTGATTCAGAACCCCCAAAAACAGAACACCATCGATCAAATCCAAAAGCTATACCACCATGTGGTGGAGCTCCAAATCTAAATGCATTTAATAAAAATCCAAATTTTTCTTCAGCTTCATCTTTTGAAATACCAAGTGCTTCAAACATTTTTTTCTGCAAATCCGCTTTGAAAATTCTAATTGATCCTCCTCCTATTTCTACTCCATTAATAACGAAATCATACGCATTAGCTCTCATTTTACCTGGATCTGAGTCAAATAAACTGATATCCTCTTCTTTTGGAGAAGTAAATGGATGATGTTTAGCAAAATATCTTTTTTCGTCTTCATCCCATTCAAGTAAAGGAAAATCAACTACCCAACATGGAGCAAATGTCTCTTTGTCTTTTAATCCAAGTTTTTCGGCCATTTCTAAACGCAGTGCACACAATGCGTTTAAAGTATCATTTCTTGTGCCAGCTAAAACAAGCAATAAATCCCCTGGTTCAGCATGAAGCGCTTCAGCCCATTCTTTTAAATCATCTTGTGAATAAAATTTATCAACAGATGATTTAAATGTGCCATCTGAATTATATTTTACATATACTAATCCTTTTGCTCCTACTTGAGGTTTTTGAACAAATGCAGTTAATTCATCAAGTTGTTTACGGGAGTATTCTGCACATTTTTTAGCATTAATTCCTCCAATATATTCAACACTATCAAAAACCTTAAAACCCTTGCCTTGCACTATGCTAGTTATTTCCTGCAATTTCATGTCAAATCTTAAGTCTGGTTTGTCAGAACCATAATATTTCATTGCATCATCGTATGAAATACGCGGAAATGCTTCATTAATGGTTATTCCCTTTATTTCGTAAAATAAATGTTTTGCTAAAGCCTCAAAAGTGTTTAATATATCCTCTTGATTTACAAAAGACATTTCACAATCAATTTGAGTAAATTCAGGTTGACGATCCGCTCTAAGATCTTCATCACGAAAACATTTTACAATTTGAAAATATTTATCAAATCCTGATATCATTAACAACTGTTTAAAAGTCTGTGGCGATTGAGGTAAAGCATAAAATTCTCCTGGATTCATCCTTGACGGAACTACAAAATCTCTCGCACCTTCAGGAGTTGACTTAATTAAATAAGGCGTTTCTATTTCAATAAATTGTTCACTATCAAGAAATTTTCGAATTTCTTGTCCCATTTTATGTCTCAATTCTAAGTTTTTGCGGACAGGATCGCGTCTTAAATCCAAATACCTATATTTCATTCTAAGTTCATCACCTCCATCAGTTTCATCTTCGATGGTAAATGGTGGGATATCTGATTTATTCAAGATATTTACATCGCTGGCAATAATTTCGATTTCTCCAGTAGGCATTTTTGGATTTTTACTACTTCGTTCTATAACTTTACCACTAATCTTTACTACATATTCGCGTCCTAAACCAGCAACTATTGATTTAAGTTTATCTGAACTAGCTTCTTCAAAGACTAATTGTATCAATCCATATCTATCACGTAGGGTTATAAAAGTCATCCCTCCCAATTTTCTAATTGTTTGAATCCATCCGCTCAAAACAACTTCTTGACCTACATTATTTATTCTTAACTCTCCACAATTATGTGTTCTATACATGTTATTAATTTTTATGCTATTAACCACTTAAATGAATTGCGAAAATATGATTTTATTTCTTTATTTTAAACCAGAATATATTAAATAATTTCAGAAATATATTTGTAATGAATTATATTTGATTTGTTCAAACAAGGATAATGGATATATATAGCGACGAATATTTTATGAAGGAAGCTTTAAAAGAAGCTATTAAAGCTTTTGATAAAGATGAAGTACCAATTGGAGCAGTTATTGTCCATAATCAAACAATTATTGCTCGGGCACATAACTTAACTGAATCTCTAAATGATGCCACTGCACATGCTGAGATGCAGGCATTTACGGCTGCAACAAATTATTTAGGTGGAAAATATCTTCATAGTTGTGTATTGTATGTAACAGTTGAACCTTGTGTAATGTGTGCTGGAGCATCATATTGGTCGCAAATTAGTAGAATTGTTTATGGTGCTTCAGATGAAAAGAAAGGTTATAAAAACATTAGTAGCACTATAATTCATCCTAAAACAGAAGTGATATCTGGTGTTTTAGCTAATGAATGTAGTAAGGTATTAGTTGATTTTTTTAAGAAAAAGAGATAAAATTTATTTCTTGTACTTATATTTTTGTAAATTATACTCGAAATTGATGAATATAGATCACCTTGTAAAGTAAAATACATCTTAAAAAGTTGTTTAAATTTATTAATGATGGGATTTTACAGGAACTTAAGTCAAAAGTTTATATTATGAAACGAATCATATTTACATTTTTATTAATTGCAACATTTATTTCTAATAGCAATGGTCAGAGTGAAATAATAAGAGCCAAAGCTAATTTCATATATAATTTTACAAAGTTCTTTGATTGGCCACAAACCGAAAAATCTGGAGACTTTATTATTGGTGTTTTTGGATCAAAAGAATTAGCTACTGAATTAGAAAAATTAACAAATGGCAAAAAGAATGTAACTCAAAATATTGTAGTTGAGTATTTTAGCACTTATAATCAAATTTCAAAATGCCACGTTATATTCATCGATGGATATAATGCTTCTCGTATAAGTAACATTCATGAAAAAACTGGTGTACATTGTCTTATTATAAGTGATAGTTACACCGCTATTCAAAGTGGTGCAATAATTCAATTTGTGCGTGAATCTGAACGACTTAAATATGAGTTTAGTAAAGAAAATGCATTAAAGCATGGATTGAAATTTCATTCCAAGGTATCTGAAATGGCAAGTAAAAATTATTAATGTTATAAATTTTCAAAAATAATACTTCCATTTATTAGCAAGGGCAACTAGCGAAAGCATTACCGGAACTTCAACCAACACACCAACAACAGTAACTAATGCAGCAGGTGATTGCAGTCCAAATAATGCAATCGCTACAGCTACTGCTAATTCAAAAAAGTTGCTTGCACCTATCATTGCAGCAGGTGAACAAATAGCATGCGGCAATTTTAGTTTTTTGCCACCAAACCAGGCAATAAAAAATATAAAATAAGTTTGAATAACAAGGGGCACCGCTATTAGAAGGATGATAAAAGGATTGTTCAATATGTTTATACCTTGGAATGCAAAAAGAAGAACGAGCGTAACCAAAAGAGCTAAAATTGAAACAGGTTTTAATTTGGGTAAAAATTCCTCTTTAAACCACTCTTCTCCTTTAAAACGGACAAGTAATTTATGAGTAATGTATCCTGCTACTAAAGGAATCACAACAAATATTATTATACTTGAGACTAAGGTATCATAGGGTATTTTAATATTAGTAATACCTAACAGTAAGCCAACTATAGGCACAAAGGCTACTAAAATGATAAGATCATTTACTGAGACCTGTACCAAGGTATAATTTGGATCACCATTTGTTAAATATGACCATACGAAAACCATTGCTGTACAGGGTGCTGCTCCTAAGATTATTGCTCCAGCGATGTATTCTCCTGCTAATTCAGGTTCAATAAATGCACCATAGAGTTTGGAAAAGAAAATCCAGGCAAAAAACGCCATTGTAAAAGGCTTTATCAACCAGTTGACAATCAATGTCAGGATTAATCCTTTAGGTCTTTTGCCAACATTTTTTATACTTGAAAAATCTACTTGTAACATCATTGGATAAATCATTAACCAAATCAATATAGCTACAGGTATATTTACTTTAAACATTTCCATTTGACTCAAGAATTGAATGCTGTCACCTGCAAGAAGACCAATCAATATTCCACCGCCTATACATAAAGCAACCCAAAGCGTAAGATATTTTTCAAAAAAACCAATACTCTTTTTTTGTGTCATAGCTATTTTATTAAATTAATTTCATTATTTCCTTGCAAACACATTAATACTGTAAATTCCTATACTACCATTTTTAAAATTATGTAATTCTGATTCATTCATGAAATTTAATAGAATGTCATCTGGAATTTCAACTTTCTTTTCCTTTTGTACTTCTATATTTTTAAATCCTGTTTTTTTTATAATTTCTATATACTCATCTTTATGAATTGCACCAGAAACGCATCCAGCATACATCTCAGCACTTTCCTTTAGCATATTAGGAAGTTCCCCTAGAATAACAACATCAGATACTGAAAAATGGGCACCTTCTTTAAGGACTCTATAAACTTCCGAAAATGCTTTTTCTTTATCTGGCACTAAGTTTAAAACACAATTGCTAATTACTACATCTATGCTATTTGATTGAACAGGCATTTCTTCGATATCACCTTTAATGAACTTAACATTTTTATAAGCCATTTTTTCAACATTATCCTTAGCTTTTTTCAGCATTTCATCTGAAAAATCTAATCCAATAACTTTTCCAGCTTCTCCAACTAACGACCGTGCAACAAAGCAATCATTACCAGCACCTGAACCTAAATCCAAAACAGTATATCCCGCTTTAATTTTTGCAAACTCGGTAGGTAAACCACAACCAAGCCCAAGATCAGCATCTTGATTATACCCTTGCAAGTGCGAATAATCGTCACTAAAAACAGTATAATCAATTTCATCACAACAACCTCCACTACCGCAACACGATGTTTCATTTTGTTGTTTTGATTGGTTTGCTATTCTGCTATACTTTTCTCTAACGATGTCTTTTATATTTTTTTTAACTTTCATGATAGTATAATTTTTTCGTTGTAAAATTTTAAGAATGCATTTTTAATTTCATCCCGAACTCTTCTATATTCACTCCAAATAAATTCTTCTGTTCCTTCAGCATAAGTAGGATCATCGAATCCGATATGTAATCGATTTTCAACTTTTCCTAGAAAGGCTGGACAGGTTTCATTAGCACTTCCACAAACAGTAATAACAAAATCCCATTCATCATCAAGATACAGATTTACAGAATCGGAAGTATGATGACTAATATCTATACCAATCTCACTCATCACTGCAATAGCTTTTTTGTTTAATTTTCCAGATGCTTCTGTTCCTGCAGAAAACACTAGTAAGTCTTTATTAAAAGACTGTAAAAATCCGTGTGCCATTTGACTACGACAAGAATTTCCTGTACAAAGAATTAATATTTTCATTTTATATATTACATTTTATATCTGTTCCCTGAATTATTACTTTGAAAAAAGAATCAAAATCATTTTTAATTTCTTCTATGCAAGAATTGCACAAGCAATAGTTCACTTTTAATCCATCAATTTCTCCTTTTATTAAACCAATCTTTTTAAGCTCTTGTAAATGTTGCGATACAGTTGTTCTACTTAATGGAATTTCATTACTAATATCTCCTGAAATGCAGGTTTTACATTTAGCTAAATAGCGAAGTATTGCTAATCTAGCTGGATGACTTAAAACTTTCGCAATTTCAGCAAGACGCTGTAAATCTGCCTCAAATAATTCTGTTTTTTTATATGTCATAATTTTAATGTTCTATGTCGCAAACATACGTCATTATTTTAAATAAAAAAATATTTGTATTAAAATTTTACTAATTCCATAAAAAAAGTCGCACATAATTGTACGACTCATTATCTTCTTTACTATCCCTTTACAATCCAATTGAGTTCAAAAATGCCTCTTCATTTGGTTCCCTACCTAAGAATTCTTTTACTAAATCGCTTTCTTCAACTGAAGAACCTCTTTCAAGAACTATTCTTTTCAACTTGTGTCCTATTTCTTTATTCATAATTCCGTTCTTTTTAAATACTGAAAACATATCTTCAGCATAAACAAGTGCCCACAAATAACTATAATATCCCGCTGCATATCCATTTAAATGACCGAATCCGGCTTCAAAATGAGTTCCTTCTTGAAACTTATACATGGTGATTTTATTTTGCAATTCCTTTACAAGTTCTGTTGTAGACATTTCTCCATTTGGATTGTATTTATCATGAAGTGTCATATCCAGTATTCCATAATAAATTTGTTGTAAAACGTGCAATCCCGATCCTACGTTTTTTGCCGCAATCATTTTTTCATGGATTTCCTTTGGCAGTATTTCGCCGTTTTTATAATGCCTCGCAAACAAAGTTAAGGCTTTATAATCCCATGCCCAGTTTTCAAAAATTTGCGAAGGCATTTCAACAAAATCTCGAGCTACACTTGTGCCAGCCTGCGATGCCAACTCTGTTTTTGTTAAAAGATCATGCATTAAATGACCAAATTCATGAAAGAAAGTAACAACGTCGTTATGTAATAATAAAGCAGGCCTTGCAGTATTTGCTTTTGGAAAATTACAAACCAAGCTTGCAGTTGGAATTTGGTATTTATCTCCAATTTTTTTACCTGGAATCATTCCAAACATTGCTGCATGATTGTATTTATTTTTTCGAGGATATAAATCAAGATAAAATCGTGCAATTAATTGATTTTCTTCTTTAATTTCAAAGAACTTAACATCCTCATGCCATACTGACGAATCTTTAACTTCATAAAACTTTATTCCATACAGATGTTGTGATATTTCGAACAATCCATTAATTATATTATCTACTTCAAAATACTCTTTTAGTTTTTGGTTATCTAATTTGTACTTTTCTTCTAATAGAATGTTATTATAAAATGATACCTCCCATGATTCAATATTTTCTATGGTATTATCAGATAAATATTTTCTTTTTGTTTGCAATAATTCGTTGTAATCGTGTTTTACTTTAGTTTTTATTTTAGTTTTTAAGTTACTTTCAAATTCCCAAATATTCGTTGGATTCTTCGCCATTCTGTTTTCAGTGCGATATTCAGCGTAAGTACTATATCCTAAAAGTTTAGCAACTTTTTCTCTTTCTATTAAAATTTGCTTTAATAATTCAAGATTATTGTTAGATGCTATATTCTTATATTTAAATGCTAACTTTTTTCTTGCCTCGTCCGATTTTGAATATTTCATAAATGGGACATATGAAGGGTATTCTAAACCTATTTTATAGGTGCCATCATCTTGCTTATGACTATTTTTGTAATCTTCTGGAAGTCCTTCAATTTCTAATTCAGTTACAATTAAAAAATCTTCATAGTTACTTATATTTGAATCAAACTGTATTCCCAAATCAGATAATTTATCCTGCAATTTCTTTAATCCTCTTCTTTTTTCTTTAGGTAAAGCAAATCCATTTCTTTCAAATTCCTCAATTGTTTCTTTTAAGTATTTCTTTTCTGCTCCTTTTAAATTTAAAGCTTCATCTTTTTTTGAGTAATCTTTAATTGAATTATAAAACTCTTCACTTAATGCTATTTCATTTAAAAATTTACCCAATATTGATATGCTTTTTAAACATTCATTTCTAATGTTATCATTTGGATGTACATATGCTAGTAATGAAAAAGGTTCATTTACTTTCATAATACCATTATATACATTATCTGAGGCTCGCATTGTATTTTCAAAATTTTTATCTTTTAAGGCTACATTATATATCTCTTGTAGTTGATCTTTAGTAATTTGTACAATCGTTTTAGTAGCTTGAATAACATGCTTAACGGTTATTGACTCAAAATCTATTGTTTCATTAGTATTATTGAAAAAGGGATTATTCATTTTTTTCTGATTTAGTTTAAACTTATTAAGTACACAAAATTAATATTTTATAAATTAGACAGATCATAAGTCATTCTTGTTTTAATTAATTTAATCTATGAGTACTTTAAAGAGTATATTAAATAAATATCGAAAGAATCGTATGTTGAGAAGAATGCATTATTATAGTGATCAGCAAGGAATAATGCAACGTTACCTTCGCGAAAAAGAAAATTGGGATATTCATTTCTACAAATCCAAAAAATTTATTTTAAAATCTGCAGAATCGAAAAATAAAGGAAAAGTAATGGTTCTTGGCAACGGTTGGCTGCTTGATCTTCCTTTAGCTGATTTGTCAGCGAATTTTAAAGAAATAATATTGGTTGACATTATCCATCCTCGACAAGTTTTAAATAAAATTAAACAATTCAATAATGTCGTTACCATAAATGCTGATATAAGTGGAGGTTTGATCGAATACATATATAACACTATTAGAAATGATAAGAATAAAAAGCAGAAGACATTGTTTAAGTCTGCAGAAACCTTCAACTTCAATTTGCCAAATGATATCGATTTTGTAATCTCGTTAAATATAATGGTTCAACTACATGTTATTTTAAAGGATTATATTAGGCAATTCAATTTATTACCGGAATTTGAGCTTAAAACATTCGAAAAAGAAATACAAAAAACGCATCTAAATATGCTGCCTAAAGGCAAGTCTTGCTTAATAACAGATATTGAAGAAGAAATTTTAAGTAAAGACAATCAAGTTATAGGTGTAAATCCCTTAATTCATTTAAATTTACCTGAAGGTAATTTTACACAACAATGGCAATGGAAGTTTGATTCTAAAATGACATATAGAGAAGATGCTAAAACTTTTTTTAATACAAAAGCTATAGATTTCTAGTATGGAAAATCAAAATTGGCAAATGGTAATAACAGACCTAGATGGAACTCTTTTAAACAATAAACGCGAGGCAAGTTTATTGGATATGAAAAGCTTATATTGGCTTGGAGAGCAAGGAATAATACGAGTTATAGCAACCGGGCGTAATTTCTTTTCACTTAATAAAGTTTTAAAAAATAACTTTCCCATCGATTATTTGATTTTTTCGTCGGGAGCTGGAATATTTGATTGGAAAAATAAAGAATTACTGCACTCCGAGTTTTTACCTGATTATGAGGTACAACAAATTTCTCAAATTTTAATTGATCATGAGGTTGATTTTATGATTCATGAAATGATTCCAGAGAACCATAAATTTATATTTCACAGAAGTGCTAATTACAATCCTGATTTTGAAAGAAGAATAAATGTTTATAAGGATTTTGCTTACGAGTTAAAACTAAACATTGAGAAGTATGATCATGCTTGTCAAATTTTAGCTGTTTTCCCTAACAATATTGATCTTTTCGAAAACATTCAACAAAAATTTGATGATATTAAAATAATTAGAACAACCTCCCCTCTCGATGGAGATTCAATTTGGATGGAGATTTTTCCAAAAACTGTTTCAAAAGGTCACGGTGTAAGCTGGCTTTGCAACGAATTAAATATTGATCCTAAAAATACTATAAGTATAGGAAATGATTATAATGATATTGATATGCTTGAATTTACTGCCAAGAAATTTGTAGTTGCGAATGCTCCTGATGATTTAAAAATGAAATTTCCCGTTTGTAACAGCAACCTGGAAAGTGGATTTTCAAGTGCTCTTGAATTGTATTTTGATTTTATCTAATTTGATTAGGTGATTTTTGAAATCTGTATCTTACTCCAAAAGATAATTCTAATAATTTGGGGTAACCAGGAATAAAAGTTGCAGACAGATCCAATGATTTGTTTAGTTTATAATTAAACTCTAATTCCCCTCCATACCATAAAAATTTATACTGCCAAAAATCTGTTTCGTTACCTCTGTAAAATCCAGAATTTATGTAATCATCAAACTTTGAATACCAACTTCTTCTGTAAATAAATGTAGGTCCTATCCCACCATTAATCGAAAATCTTTGTGTTTGAAGTATAACTCCTCTGAAACCAACATGAACTAAACCTGAGAATAGACCACCACAATCAGAATAAAAAGCCGTAACTGTTTTCACAGAGAGTTTATCCTTATAGAAAAACGATTCGTATCCAAAGTACATTCCCAAATTAACAACTACCACACCATTCCTGTCAATCTTAGTGGGCATGTTATCTGCATTTACATCGCCCTCGGGATGAAAACTAAATCCGAAAAATTTAGCTGTAAAATTATCTTGCGAAAATCCAAACAGTGAAAAGTTAATTAATAAAACAAACAGTATGCTTTTTTTCATTAAAATTCTTTTAAAGACCTCATATGTACTATGAAGTTTTATAATTGTTTAAAAAAAAGGAACCCAAAATAAGAGTTCCATTCTTAACAATATATTTTTTACAATTGTTCAAAAAATGATTCAGCACCAGGATAATGAAATTTACGTTTTGCTATTTCGAGTGGAAAGATAAAATATTTTACTTCCGCTTCAGAACAAACTTTTTGATCTGAATCTAATAGTTCGGCATGAATTATTGCAAATCTTCTATTCTCTTCAATTAATTTGGCTCGAATAGTTAATTTCCCTTTATCGGTAAATACTGCGTTTTTATATTTTACATTTAAAGTTGCAGTGACACCTGCCGTTTTTGCTTTTACATAAACTACCCAACTAGCAATCTCATCGAGTATTGCTGATTGAATTCCTCCATGCAAAACATTACCATATCCTACTAAATGTTTTTTTGGTTGCCATGAGCTAATGATATAGTCTCCATCTTCGAAAAATTCCATTTGTAATCCTAGATCATTTTTTGGCGAACATCCAAAACAATTATATCCTTCTAAATTCGCATATGGATTTAATATCTTTCTCATGACTTTACATTTTAATATTCAAACGACCTACCAGTAATTGATTCTATTGGGATCTTAATTATTAATACATTATCAACAGAAGGTTTTGAATACTTAAATTCTCGATCAGAATAGTTTTTCATGAATATATTGAGCCCTTTTATCTTTTCTTCATATTCTTCTACAAAAAGAGCGTGTCCCTGAATTAAAACTCCTTTGTATGCAAATCGCCAAGAACAAGCTACATGCTCATGTCTAGAAAAAAGTTTATGGTCTACATCGAATTCAATACAAACTTTGTTGTTTCTTTTTAAAATTTCTACTTTTTTACCTTCTTTTGCACAGTGCAGCCAAACAGTTTGATCTTCATACCCAAAGTTCATAGCAAGAACATATGGTGTATCCACATCGACCATTCCTACACGACAAATCTTACACTTCTTAATAATTTGCTCGAGCTTGTCGAGTTCAACTATATCTTTTATTGCATTATCACGTTTAGCCATAATGGTAACATATTAGATTAATACTTATAAATGATTATAAAGATAAGAATCACATTCTTATATTGAAATTTCTTAATAGGTAAGTTTTGTTCTATCTGACATGAAACAAATTTGTTTGCCAACGCTCTTTTGCCCTTCGTGCAATTAAAAAAAACCAACCGCACATTTAAACACATTTGCTCCACTCCGCTCCGCAAAAGAGTTTAAATTTTGCCTTCTCTTCATTTATCTTGTTTTCAACGGTTTGGCATATAAAATGTTGCGCAGCCAAAGCACCACGTTATCAGTTCCCCAGTCCGTATATTAAAAGTTATGTTGTTTAAATTTACCATTTACTGCGCGATTTTTTATAATGCCGTGTTGTGTACCGTTGAGTCATTGAATAAGCAATAACAGGAGCAATAAAGTACATTGTTATAAATTATTGTATATTATTTATTAGAATAAATTATTCTAAAATCTCATTATTAGAATTCTAGAGTAATACCGAGAGACATATTAATCTTATTATTAAATTCGTTATAAGCAAGCCCAAACTTAGGTAAAATAGAAATTTTGCTTGAGGTATTAAGATCTGCCTTATAACTATTGTTTAGCTCTTTCGACCACATCTTTGAAGCCTTAAGAGAACGAGAAGCAAAAATCACAGCAGGTATTTCAAACAACATACCAGATATCACCCACGCCGGACTAACCCATTCCGTACTATTAATATTGCTTAAAAAATATGTATAACTCCCCATCGATATGATATTACAACCAATTGAAATCCACATGGAATTAATAGCTCTTTGTCTATAGCTGTTTAAATTTATCATACTAAAATCTTCACTTTTAATTCCATAACTAATAAAAGCCTTATTTTTTTTACTAACGGAAGATGTCATAGTGATTACTGAAATCGGCATTAAAATATCTGCTGCAAAGGCTTGTATCGCAACTGCTGTAATTAAAGATTCCATGTTCCCACTTAAAATAAAACCTAATGCGACTGGCCCGCCAATTATTCCAGCGGATATAGAAAAAACTTTACTAACTTTCTCTCCATCTGATCCAATTTTTTTAAATTCATCATAACTGACCGCATCGGTATAAGTTTTTCTATACCTTTGAAAGGTATAAATATCTTTTTTTATTTCTGAAATATCATTCTTTGCCAAATAAGTGTCTATTTGGTTTTCATTTTTTTCAATTGAAATGTAGACATTTAAACTATCTTCATTTGTTATTTTACAAATAATACTATCTCCATTTGTACGTATTATCAGATCTTTATTTTGTGGCGTATACTCTTCTTTTTTTGAGGGTACTTCACTATTATTTTTATTTTCTTCATTTTTTGCAATATCATATAATAAATCATGATCGGTTATTTTTTCTACAGCTACTTCATGTACATTCCAACTTTCGTCTTTTATACAACGAACACTAAGCCCGAAATTCATTTCCCTAATGTCACGGAGTATATATTCAGTGTTGTCAGGGATAAATCGCATCAATGCGACGTTTGGCGAATTACTTTTCCAATCCTCTGTAGAAGTCCAAAATTGAGCGGTTTTGCCAATAAAATAAAAGTGTTTGCCATATCTATAGCCACCGGGCAAAGCAGAAAAGCCACTAATATTTGTGTTATTTATTCCTTGCCAACCACCTGTGCTTCTGAGTTTAGGTCCTATACCCTTGCCATGTCTACCTTTTTTATTTACATCGGTTGATTTCATGCCCAAGCTGCATTCTAAGGTACTCCATTCGTCATCACTGGGCAGGTACCATCCATCGGGGCAAACATTGCACGCAGTCGTCCAATTATATAATCGCCCATAAGTTGCTGCATTTGATATTGTATTAGGATACACCCAGCTACTATCTCCCGCATCAAAATTTAGGTTCTCCGCCATCCATACCCGGTCACCTATTTTTACTGTTTTATAAATTTGCCCATCGCGTACGTCAGTATATGTTCCAGTTATTTGTGCATAAGTGCTTATGCTCATAATTGTGGTCGCAAATATTATTGCAATTAATAGCTTAGGGAGTTTTTTCATGACTCATTATTTTAATTTATAGTGTTGACTTTAATGTCATTTATTCGCTGATTTTGCTGACTGATAGAAATATTTTTTAATTGTATAAGACTTAATATGTATTTGTTTATTTGTTCAGCAGTTAACTCTTCTAGTTTCTTATTTTTGAAATGATTGCCAAATTTTTTTAATAATTACAATAGATTCTTTGAGTATTATTGCTGTATCTCTTTTGGATTAGCAGTTCATTATATTTTTTCAAAATATCATCTATCATAATTCTCTTTTATACATAACATTTTTTTCTATAATATCAATATTACTTACAATTTTACAATATATTATACATTATACAAAAAAAAATCTCCATCTGTAGCATGTCCTATAACACTTGTAATTTATCCTAGAGCATTTGCAAAATGTCCTTTTCAGTAATTCTTTTGGGATTATTAATAATATTTATTGTAATTGTAATTTTAAGTTACAATAAAAAGAAAATTATATTGTTAACATTAAAACTCTAAAAAAATGACAAAGAAGTCAATTGCTAAAACATTAGAACAACAACGAGTATTAATTTTTAATAGTCGTAAACCTAAAATTACTCCCTTACTTGAACCATTGGGAGTTGATAGTGCATATCTTGATAATGGAGAAGCACTTTACAATGAAGTAATTCAACTTTCAGAAATTCAGAAGAAAGAGCAGCAAGAAGAAAGCCTTATGATAATTTTTAAGAAACAAAAAGTTAGTGCGAAGAAAAATATAAACGTAATCGCAAAATTATTAAAATGGCTTCTCGTTCTGATAAGAATCTTCAAAACAGGATAAAGATGTATGTTCCAAAAGAAAGAGCTATTGAAGAATGGTTAAAACAAGCAATAGAATTCTATAACCTTGTATTAAACGAATCAGATTTTCTTAATTTACTCTCCAGATTTGGTATTACTACAGACAAGTTAACCGAAGATAAACAAGCAATAGAATCACTTAAATCTTTGCGTAATGAAGCAATGTCGGAAAAAGGACAATCACAGGAAGCTACCAGATTGCGCAATACTAAAATGGAAAAATTAGAAGACTATTGTTACGAATTACGAACTATAGCTACCATTGCATTAGAAGAACAATCACAATTACTTGAAGAATTAGGAATAATTGTAAGAAACTAATTCCCAAAACGCTATTACAAACACATTGGTAAGCCTGCGCAAACCCAACACACCGCCAAAGGCTTACCAAAAAGTTTGTAATCCAACCCAATTTTGCACTGTCGTGCAATAAGTATTTCCCTCCTAAAACAAATTTGTTTGTACTTCGTGGTTAATTAACTACCAACTAGACAAGGACAGGAATTCTAACCGCCCAACTTATAACACGCCATCAAAAAAAATGCGGGGTGTTGGTGGTTCGCAAACTTATTACTATCTTCAAACTTTATTAACGGGTGATACTGTAACAAGGCGAAAATCCCGCACTATTTTTATGGCGGGACCGTTGTACGTAACGCTTTTTTCGCAACCTGGATTAAGAAAACTATGAGATATATACATTGTACACAAAAATTGCTAAAAGAAATAAAATCAAAGCCAGCTGACATTGACGAAGATCGAGAAAATGTTGGTTTTGGTGACTGGTATTCAAATATTTTTCAAATTGACAAGACAGTATTTTTAGCATTTTTGAATGTTAAGACTCTTTATGCTTTTATTGTTCAAGACATTTATCGGGAAGACATTGACGATTTTAGAAACATGTTTATTTTCCACTTAAATCGTTCTTTAAAGTTTAACGGTTTTGACAGCGAAATACGAAAACTATTAATTTCAGAGTATTCTGACATTGAATTTGTAAAGACAAATAGTAGAAGTACTCTTGGATACGTAAATGATCTTATTGACAATTTCACATATTCAATTAGCGAAAATAGTTATGGTGGTCCATTGAATGTTGATGAATTCAATGTAAATATTTTGAAGAATCCAATAAAAGCATTTGATTTTAAGAATCCACGTGAGAAGCTTATTGAGTTAGTTGATAAGAGATAATAAAGTTAGTAATATGATAATAAAAGAATCAAAATTTGAGAAAGCAAAAAGAGAAAATGAAGGTAAATATAAACTGGGATTATTTTATTACAATGAAAATGATAAACGCTTTATTGTTGGTGATAGGTGGGTAATTCGAAAAGGTGATATTAACTTTGCACATCCCAAATTTAGAAAGATTTTATTATATCTATTTATTGGAATAATTCTATTAAACTTAATAGCTTATCTGATAATTAAACTAATAAATTGATAATCATATTTAATGGAATTCTATAGAAAAAAGCGCAACGTACAACAGCGGGTCAGCCTACATACGGGTGTTTGGTGGGTTCTTTTTATTTAACTATATTTGTTTTCAGTGTCAACGGGTGACACTGAAACGCGGCCAACTCCCGCACGATAAGGCTACCCGCGGACCGTTATGGTTAATGTTATTCAATTTTTTAATACAATGAAAAAGTTTCTGTTAATATTCTGTATCGTAATATTGAAATCTCAATTTTTATTTTCTCAATCTCAATCGTTTGACATTGAAGGAAACTGGAGTGCAATTTCGTCCGACTCTTTATATTCAGAATTTTTATTCCGAAATGACACTGTGGAAATTTTTGACAAAATATCGGAATTATATCCAGTTCACATTACTTATAAGACAATTGAAGGCGAGTTGTTTTTATATTATTCTGACACAACATTTGAAAGTTATAAAATAACGATACTTGATACAGATAAAATAAAAATTGAAAATTCCAGAGAAAATTATAAGCTCAAAAGAGTTGACTCTTCTGAATATAATCTGGGCAATATAATAGATAGCAAATGCTTTTATAGACACTGGGATGATTCTATTCGAATAAAGGAACTTATACGCTACGTTGATAGTAATTTTACAATTAGAGAAACAAAGTTCAGAATTGAAGAAAACCTTTTAGACAAGAAAAAGATACTTGAATATTGGAAATCTCAACTTGAAGATAGTTCAACTCATGATTCTTATTATGAGTTTTTAATTAGGGAAATTGAATAAAACAAACCATAACACGCAATCACTAAACATGCGGGGGTTTGGTAGTTTGCTGACTAAATATTATATTCGTTAAGTTATTCAACGGTGGATAATGAAACAAGGCGAAAACCCGCACGATTTAGTATTGCGGGAACGTTGTGTGTAATTGTACTAAATCCGTGAAATATAATAACTTATAGTATGAAAATTAGATTTACAATTTTATTTGTTTTAATAGCAATTTCCATATATGGACAGGATGATATTCTAACAAAACAACTTACTGTTAAAAGAGATATATTAGATTGCGAAACAATAACACTCAATGCAATTGATATTTTATCGGAAAAACTTAAAACAAATAATATCGACACATTTAATCTTATTGTTAATTCATGGATTAAATCATGCGGGAAATCTGAATGCTCGCAAAGACTTATTATTTTAAAGGCTATAACTAATAATGAGACATCAATTGATTTGATAAAAGAATACTTTGAAAATAATTTTCATTATGTTTTTTCAAATCGAATAAAAGATTCTAAAAGGTCAAATTATGGATACTTATACGCAGATAATAAATCATATTTTGGTTTTGTTCCATTAAGACATACTATCGATTCGATTACTATGAGTAAATCCAAGGAACTGATAGAATCAAGAAATCTTTCCGCAGATGAAAAGCTAATGTGTATATTGTTTACTGGAGATATTGAACGATCTGAAAAAGAAATAAAGAAAAGTGAGTATGAACATAGCTATATAAAAAACTTTGTAAAAAATGAGAATTTAAAATACTATAATAGTTGGCTAGCTTATAATATATATTCAGGTATTTATAGCCCTTTGGGAACTAAAGAAGTTTTCAGTTATAGTCCAATTCTTGGACTAACGTTTAGTTCTCCTTTGCAAAATAAACTTATAGTAGAATTAGGAATAAAATTTCGTTTCAATATAAATGATGAAGATTTCCAATTTTATGCTTTAGGGGATACAAACACTGTTAATTCTGACGTTAGTGTGTTTTTTGGTGGACTCTTTGGATATAAAATCTATGAGAAAAACAACTTAATTCTTTTACCAAAACTTGGAATAGGACTTGAATCAGTTAGTACAGGGCTATCAAAGGAAGGTAAAACATCAGATGATAAGGATTATTTTAATGTTGAAACTATACATCTTTCATTAGGACTATCAGCGATGAGACAAATCTTTAGAAGAAATTATATTGGATTAGAACTTAGCTATCATTATTGTCCTTTTCAATCTGTAGAAGATTTGTATACTTCTTTTAATAATAATTCTTTTAGTGCTGAAATATTCTTTAGATTTTAATATAAACAACTACACACAACAGCAAGTCATAAAGCATACGGGTTTTCGTGGTTTTTTGACAATTTATGTTATCTTTAACTTTGGTTAGCGGGGGATAATGAAACAGGGCGAAAATCCCGTACAGCTTCATACTTGCGGACCGTTATAAACAAGGCGTTCAAATAACTCAACCTAAATATTATGAGATTAAAAATTATTTCAATTGTTGTTATTTTATTTTTTCTAAATAGCTGCTTCTCTTCATCAACAAGTGGTTCAATTAGATTAAAATTTACAAAAGATAATGTTGACTCCGAATTGGTGAAAATTAAAGCTATTGTTGACAGTATGGATCACAATATGATAAAAGAAAAAATTGCTAATAAATTCACCGACTTTAAAAAACAAAACATTGACAATTCTGTGATTAGATATACCAAATATTGGACTGCTAATTCCGATGACAATGAAGCAACTATAGTTATACGTGTTGAAATGAATTGTGGTATGTCTGAATTTGAATTAGCAGAGAAAGTAATTGAATTCTATGAAGAATTTATTATCACTGAGTTAGAGACAAATGGTTATTCGCCTGAAAGTGATTTATAATTCTGACATTTTATCTATTAAACCATATAAATTTTCACGCCCAGTTTATAACAGCGGGTCAGCCTACATCCGGGTGTTTGGTGCGTTCTTACATTTTAGCTATATTTGTTTCAGTGTCAACGGGTGACACTGAAACAGGGCGGCGATCCCGCACGATAAGGCTACCCGCGGACCGTTATAAATAAGCCGCGAAAAAATTCAGAATAAAGCAATTCAACTCTTTTTGACAAGTATTTTAATAAAGATACTTTTTAAGCTTTCTGACAGCTTTTATATTTTGGAAAGGTAATTTACTTTCTGATAATGAAAGTGTAATTTATTCGTGCTGTTTGATACTGAATTTATCGAGATTGGTATGGTAAGTATGATAGAAAATTGTTTTAGTTTTTTCCAACGCGCTTTTGTGCTTAGCACAAATTGGAAATAAAATTTAAACACATTTGCTCCGCTGCGCTGCGCAAAAGAGTTTAAATTTCTTATTAGTTATTAATTAATATTCGAATGTAAATGAAAAAAGTTGTAAAAATATTTGGTTTGTAACACAAACTTAATTAGGTTTGTAATGCAAACCGGTTTTAGTTATTAAACTTAATAAATAAAAAAAATGGAAGAAAATGATAAAACTTTAAATTCTTTTGATGAAAGTCAATCAATTCAGGTGATAAAAGAAATGATTAAGGTATCTCAAAAGAATTTTAAAAACGATGGTATCCTTTTTATTCTCTGGGGATGGCTAATGTTTTATAATTATGTATCGTATTACATAATTTATAAAATTGTTATGACCTTTCAAATGAAAAAGATATATGATTACTTTGGATACGCTCTTACAGTAATTGCAATTGCTTTTACTGTCTATTATGTTTATAAAAATAGTAAAAAAGTAAAAACCTATATTGGAGTCTCATTAAGGTATGTATGGATTTCTTTATTCGCATTTATAATTCTAGCAAGCATAATGACTAATAATGGTATGCTTGGGATTAATCTTGAATTTCAGCATTCTTTTTATATGATGTTTATAGCATTCGCTATTATAATTACAGGTGGAATACTACGTTATAAACTTGTAATAATTGGTGGAATAATCTTTGGTGGGCTGGCTTACGCATGTTCTTATTTTGATATACAAACACAGTATCTTTTCCATGCAGCAGCATGGCTTATAGCTTTTATTATACCGGGCCATATTTTATACTCACATCGTAAACAATAATGCTATGTATGGAGATTTAGATCCTATATTGCATTCACAAGTCAGGCTTGCTATAATGTCAATTCTAATTGGCGTGAAATCAGCAGAGTTTAGCTTTCTCTTAGAAAATATAAAAACAACAAAGGGAAATTTGAGCTTTCAGTTAACAAAGTTAAAAGATGCAGACTATATCAAAGTTAACAAATCTTTTAAAGGAAGTTATCCTCTTACAACTTGTCAAATTACAGATAAAGGGATTAATGCGTATGAAATATACGTTAACGCTCTTGATGATTATTTTAAAGATTTTAAAAACAAAAAAAACTAATAAACATGAAAACATTAAATTTACTTACAGTAATACTTTTATTTATATTTTTCTCATGCAATTCTCAAGTTGGTACAAATGCTGAGAAAGTGGACTTTGGTGTATATGAAATGGTAAAAACCAATGAGATACCTGATCATGTTATGGATTCAATTCAAGCTAGAAATGTTCAACTAGAGAATAACACAAAAACAGCCGTAATTGGTTATATATTAAAGTCTGATCTTTCTGTATTACAACTTGATTTCTCTAAGGAAAATATCAAGTTAGTTAAAACATTTAATACGATTGATGCAAACGATTCTAATAGTGAATATTATACCATAGCTGCTGTAAAGCATAGCCCTGTAATGAATAATTCTGACATTAAAAAGACAAAAGTAGATGGCAATAATGTTTATATCTATTTTAATCTTAAGGGAGCTAGAAAGTGGGCAGATATGACAAAGAATAATGTAGGGAACATGGTTGCTTTTGTTATCGATAATCAAATTTATTCAATGGCTAGAGTTAACAGTGAAATTAGAAAAGGAATTGCTATGATTTATGGTCTTGAGAATGAAATCATCGCAAAAGAAATTTCTGAATCATTAAATGCAAGCAGAACTGAATAAGCATTTACTAATACTTACAAACAGAAAAATTAACAAACATAAAGCAAGCACATTTGCAATAATGCAAAAGAGCTTGCTTTTTGCTCTTGCGAGCAATTTGCTATTTCTAAAAACTAAAATAATTTTGTACTTTGTTGATAATTAGTACTAAACTGACAAGATTGTAGTTGGCGGCCAATTTATAACATTGGGTCATAAAGCATGCGGGTTTTCGTGGTTTTCTGACAATTTTAGTTATCTTTAACTTTCGGTTTCGGGGGATACTGAAACGCGGCGGAACTCCCGCACAGCTTCATACCCAAGGACCGTTAGAGCCAATTAATACATGAAATATATTTTTTCTGGATAATAATTCTTAGATTTATTTAATTTTTCAGTAGTCAATTTTATTAACTAAACAAATAAGTTTATGAAAACAATTATGTTGTATTTAGCTCTTCTAATGATTTCTATCTTTAATATCAATGCACAAGGGAAGAAAATTGTATTTGGGCAGTTCAATTTTTATTATAACGATGAGAAAATAGATTTTAAATTGGCATATAAAGTAAGCAGTGTATATTTTACAAAATTTACAAATCCACAAGAATTACCATTAAGTTGGTATGGTAAACCATTGATAAGGATGAAGCCGAATGATGATGGTTTTTTTCTTCTTAAAATGGAACCTGGTGATTATGCAATAAAGCGCGTTATATATTGTCCAACAAAACATTCTAAACTTTTAAAATCAATGGTATTTATATCTTCATACGATCCCGTTAGAAGAAACTCGACAGGGATAACACCTTTAATTAATAAAAAACAAGTTATTACATGTAAAGTACCATCTGACCCAAATACGTACATTGGAACTATAGATATATATTTAAGTAATAATCATTTCAGCAAAGAAAGAATCGACAAATGTATGAACGATAATAATAAGGAGTTAACAGTAGCAACAAATCTAAAGACTATCATGACAAATAATATTAGTATGATTGATACAGCGCATTATACTTTAATTAATACTGAAGATTTAGGAAATTTAATATATTGTTATTATAAAGATAATGATGAAACTATTAATTATACTGTAAGAACTGTAAAATATCGTCAAATAGTTGTTGAAAAATGGATTGTAAATGAAGACTTAGAACATGCATCTCAATTTATTGATAGTTATTATAAATCAAGTAATAATGAATTTTCAGTAAGTTTATCAGAAATTATACCTTATGACTAGTTTGAATTAAAGAAATTTATATAAACTCATTTAATTCTAATGAATTTATTAAATGAAAGTAATAATATTTTAAAATATTAA
>JBHOSR010000007.1:0-44522 GCA_042584405.1 Bacteroidota bacterium | reverse complement strand
TTATAGTATTTTTCTCAAAAATAATATTCTATTTATTAATGTTTCATTTTTTTATTTGTTTTCACTATAAATTATTTTCAATAATGGTATATTTTTTGAAATTAATTTTTTACTTATTAATTTCGCTAAATAATTGAACGTGCTATTTGAATTAAAAAATTACGAGTTATGAAAGTTAAAATACTAATTGTATCTGTATTAGCTTTATTTATGTGTATACCTTTGTTTGCACAAGAAGAAACTGTAGCACTCGATACAATTTATTTGTTAGGACGCAGAAAGTTAATTGTTGAAGTTAGAAACATTTCTTCCTCAACTGTTCGATACTCAGAACTAGGTTCTGAAGAAACAATTACAGTGGAGAGAAAACAAATTCAAAAAATAATTTTCAGTAACGGAAGAAAAGAGGTTTTTAATAAGCCTGTTATGATGATGGTTGAAGAGGGTGACTGGAAAACAGTAATTGTTACCGATCAGAAAAACGATGTTGAAGGATTATATGAACTTGGAAAAGTTGATGCAAAATCGTCTGCAGGGAGCAGAAGTGCTAAATCGGCTAAAAATAGTGCTCATATTCGTTTACAAAAGAAAGCAGCAAACTTAGGCGGAATGATTGTATTAATCACAAAAGAAGAATCAATTGGTGGATTTGGAGAACCTCCAACTTATCAAATTGAAGGAATTGCATACGGATTTGAACCACCTAAAAAAGAAGAAGAAACAAATTAAATAAAAAAGGGAGCTAATTGCTCCCTTTTCTTTTTATATCCTAATTACTCGGTCTCCTTTAATCCCTGAATAAATACAACATCTTTAGGAATTCTTTCCTTTTGAATTTTGTATAAATCATTTAATAATTCATCACGGATAAATCCTTTTTCATCAATAAGCATTTTTGCTGCATCATAATTTCCATCACCCTGAATAACTAAAATCTCTTCAGAGAATTTTAGCATCGCTTCTTTCATTTTGTCAAAATCGATACTGTATTTTCCGCTTTTATTATCCCGTGAAAATGCTCCAAGTTCTTTAAAATAATAGAATCTTATCATGTTAGCAACTCCCTGATCATTTGAAATACCGAATCGTACAGACCTGAAAACATCAGCCATATATGTTACATAGTTATCCATTAGATCGCCATCTGTTATTTCTTTCATTTCATAGAGTTTGGTAACAAAGAACAAACTTAAAATATCATTTTTACATTCAGCAATAACATTATATTGTTCTTTTAAAGCATCACGTACAGTACCTTTTCCATTTACTGTATTTCTTATTCCTAAAGCGCTCCCAACTTCATAAAACATAGTATTTTCGAAAAAAGCTTTCGATTTTACATGCTTTAACTGATCCTCATCTATTAATAGTTCGCTAATTGGCATCAGAATTTTTTCAAATTTAGCTTCCATTACGTTTTTAAATTGCAACTTTCTGCTACCTACTTTTAATTGCACTTGTCCATCAATTGGCAACGTTATAGCTATTTTTTTACTACCTGTATTCCAATAGCCAGAGCAATTAATTACATCATAAACCATAATATCTGATAAATCACCTGGAATTTCAGTTTTATATTTTGAATCAACGGGCAAGCTCTTTTGTAAATATTGGATTAAGAGCGAATATTTCTCAAGATCTTTACTTGATTCCTTATCCTTAATTAAAATCATTGATTGATATGAAGTTTTAGTATAATAAATTCTATCTTCTAAATCTTCAATTGGACCAACAACAAAATCAATTAAGTTATCTTTCATTTCCATCCATGCAATATCACTATCGTAATATTTATCGTTTAATATAGCATCGGCTCGTAGATTAAGATATTTTTTTAATCCTGCATCTTCAGATAGTTTAGCAGCTTGCTTCATTAAATCGGCAATTTTAACTAACTTTTCACCATATGCCTCATAATAAGGTATTGTTACTAGACTTCCAAGTTCATTTCTACGAATAAGAGTATATGAACTATACTTTTCAAGATCAGAAAATTGATCAAACTCCTGATATGACATATTTACCGGGTAGAAGTTTGCACCATCAAATCTTTTCTCTATTCCTTCAATAAATGGTTCCATTCCATTTAGTCTATCCCAGGGACCATAATTAATATTAAAATACTTCAGAACTTTTTCATCTGTAATGGAGTTTTTAATATCGTCGCTTTTCGAACATGTTTGTGCCCAATATAGTTCGTCAATTAGTTGAGCAGCTTCAAATAAGAGAGGCAGCATTTTCTTCTGATTTTCAGACAATATGTTTAAATCAGCTTCTAATTTAACATCAGCGTAATTAGCTAAAAGTTTCTCAATTTTAGTTTGCGGAATAAGCTCTTCTTTTTTGCCTTTTTGAGAGCACTGAAAAAACAAAAAGGAGCCTAAAATTACGCTGATGACTATTAATTTCCTTTGCATAACTTTGGGTTTTTAGGTTATAATAATTTGTATGACTATCGTAAAAGAGTATAGATTTATTCAATTAAATATACAAATAAATCACGTTAGAATCAACTAATTCTATTAATAACTTAAAAGGACATTGCTGTAAAAGCCCAATATTACTGATGTTAAATGACATCTATTAAAATCTAAAATATTGCTAAAATAAAATCATCAACTGAAATTTGATAATGATCTTTAGAGGAGAATAATTTTTGTAACGTTTTTCGAATTAGGTTCTCTTCATGTTCAATACCAATAAGTGAATCTTGAATGTAATTAATTTGATTTTCACTTATTATATCACTCAATACAAATATTTTAGATATACATCCTTTTTCAACACTTATCTGAATTTCAAGGCTTCCAAATTTGGTCTCAACGATTTTTTCAAAACTATATTTAGGAGAGTACGCAAAATTCCATTTCCAGGTGGAGTATTTATCATTAACTAATTTATTAATTTGCTCAATATCCTTTTTGGAATATTGATAAAGATTAGCATTGCTATTAGATTTTAAGATAGAAGATAGTATTTCATTTTGAAAGTCTGTTATATCTATTTTTTCCGTTAAGTGTTCACTAATATTAGTTACACGACTTCGAACAGATTTAACCCCCTTATCGCTATATGTCAAGGGATTTACTTTTAACGCCAGTGATAAATCTTGAATTTTTGATGAAAATAACAAAGTACCATGATGCAATACTCTATCTTTAAAAATGTGTTCTGCATTTCCGGAAATCTTTTTTCCTTTGATCATAATATCATTTCTACCTTCGAATTTAGCGTCTACTCCCAATTTTTGTAAAACCTCAATTATAGGTTTTGTATATTTTTTAAAATCAACAATATTCTCTTTATTTTCAACATTTTGAATAAAAGTAAAATTCAGATTTCCTAAATCATGAAAAACAGTACCTCCACCTGATAATCGGCGAATTACATCTATTTTTTGCTCTTTTACATATTCATAATTTATTTCGGCTAGTGTGTTTTGATGCTTACCTACGATAATAGCAGGCTTGTTACGATATAGCAAAAAACAATTATCTTTAAAATTTTTTAAGACATATTCTTCAGCTGCTAAATTAAAATACGGGTCGGTATATTTATTTTGAATACAAAGCATTTTATCAATTTAATATATTGATAAGCAATTAGAAATTATTTAAAATATTTCGATGCTTTTTGTAAAGTAAAATGATGCGCATAGTATATACTAATTCCTATTATACAGCCTAAAATTGCACCACCTAAAACATCAAAGGGGAAATGAACTCCCAGATAAATTCTGCTATATGAAACTACAGATGCCCAAATAAAGATAAATATTGAAAAGTATTTATTCTTAAACAATTTTGTTAAGAAAAATGCTACCGCAAAAGTATTTGCAGCATGAGATGATACAAATCCAAACTTTCCTCCACACTTATCATTTACTTTATGCACAATGTCCTGTAATTCTGGAGTATGGCAAGGTCGTAAACGCTGAAATACTTCTTTAAACCCGTGAACAGAAATCTGATCGGCCAAGGTTACAACAATTGCAATAAAAACTAAAGTGATTATTGCTTTCCAACGAAATTTATAAATGATATATCCAATTATTATTGCATACATTGGAATCCAAAATTTGGTGCCTGAAATCCACCACATGATTTTATCCCAAAATGGAGAATTTATTCCGTTTAGAAAAATAAAAAGTTGAGTATCGATATTATTTAGAAATTCGAGCATAACAAAGAATTATCCTAATAATGACCAAATCAAATCTTTTAACTCCTGAATTCCCTTTTGAGCAACCGATGAAATAAATAAATATGGGATATCAGGTAAATCTTCCTTAATTTCTCTTGTTAGCTCTTCATCAAGCATATCAGATTTAGTAACAGCTAAAATCCTATTCTTATCTAACAACTCAGGATTATACTTTTCTAATTCCGCTAATATTGTTTTATACTCCTGATGAATATTATCACTATCGCAAGGAATCATAAACAATAACATGGAATTTCGTTCTATATGTCGTAAAAATCTCAATCCTAAACCTTTTCCTTCGTGAGCTCCTTCAATTATTCCAGGGATATCCGCCATTACAAACGATTGCATATCACGATATTGCACAATCCCTAAATTAGGAACTAAAGTAGTAAAAGGATAATCTGCTATTTTTGGTTTAGCAGCTGAAACAACTGAAAGTAATGTTGATTTTCCTGCATTGGGGAATCCAACCAATCCAACATCAGCTAAAATCTTTAACTCAAGAATATACCAACCTTCTTTAGCATCTTCACCAGGTTGTGCATAACGAGGTGTTTGATTGGTTGAGGTTTTAAAATGAGTGTTTCCTAAGCCTCCTCTTCCACCTTCTAATAATGTTTTTTCTTCTTTATCTTCTGTTATTTCAAAAAGAATTTCATTTGTTTCAGCGTCTTTTGCAATTGTACCTAAAGGAACTTCTACAATAACATCCTGTCCATCGGAACCCGTTTTTTGCGCGCTTGCACCAGCTTGTCCGCTAGTTGCAAATATGTGTTTTTTATATTTTAAATGCAGTAAGGTCCAAAGTTGTGCATTCCCTTTAAAAATAATGTGACCACCACGACCGCCATCTCCTCCATCTGGTCCTCCTTTAGCTATGAATTTTTCTCGATGTAAATGTGGCGAGCCAGCTCCTCCTTTTCCAGATCTAAAAAATATTTTTACATAATCAACAAAATTCGACCCTGCCATTTAGCTATATTTTTCTATTATAGAACAAATTTCATCAAATATAACATCTATTTCTCCAATTCCGTTAATTGGTTCATATTTTCCCAAAGATTTATAATAATCTTTCACTTGCGCTGTTCTTTGATTATAAATTTGTATTCTCTTTTGTATTATTTCTTCTTTTCTATCATCAGGCCTTCCTGATTCTTTAGAACGATTTATTAATCTTTCAATCAATTTTATTTCTTCAACTTCAAGCGATATCATCACATTTACATCACCTCCATATTTAGATAAAATTCCTTCAAATTTTTTTGCCTGAAATGTTGTTCTTGGGAATCCATCGAATATAAATCCGTTCGGTTTTTTATAATTTTCTAATTCATTCTGAATAATTTCAATGGCCATTTTATCCGGTATATAATTTCCGTCATCAATAAACTTTTGTGCTTCAATTCCCAGAGGTGTTTGTTGGCAAATAGCTTTTCGTAAAACCTCTCCAGTTGAAATATGAATCAAATTATACTTATCGATTATTTTTTGTGATTGCGTACCCTTCCCTGCCCCAGGAGGTCCAAACAGTAGAATATTCAACATGAACTGTAAGTAATTAATTAGCTAATTAGTGTATAAATATCAGGTAGATTTCTTCCAAGACCATCGTAATCTAAACCATATCCGACTATAAAATCGTTTGGTATTTCCATTCCGATATAATCGATTTTTAAATCTTTCAAATATGCTTCTGGTTTGAATAATAATGAAGCTACTCGTACACTTGCAGGTTCAAAACTTTTTAACTGCCCAAGAATTTGTTCAAGAGTAATTCCTGTGTCAACAATATCTTCCAAAACAATTACATCTCTTCCCTCTATTGACTCATTTACTCCAATAAGTTGTCTTACTGCACCTGTTGTTGATGTTCCTTTATATGATGTTAGTTTTAGAAAAGTAACTTCACAAACAAAATCGATGTGTTTAAATAAATCGGCAGTAAACATAAAAGATCCATTTAAAATACTTATAAACAATGGAATGTTTTTATTGTCGTAATCCTTATTTATTTGTTTGGCAATTTTTAATACTGCTTCCTGTATCTTTTCAGCTGGTATCGATACGCGGAACTCTTTATCTTTAAGTTTTACTTGCTTCATTATTTTTATTTTTATCTGAATAGGATTTTCAGTTAAGGCTATCTAAAATTATAATATTAACTTTGCAAAAGTCTTTTTATAAAGTTTCTTTTTATAGATAGATTGACATAAAATATTTGGCGAAAATACAAATTAAAGTCTTAAATGTAATTTTATTATTTAAAAAACTTAATTCTAAAAATGAAAGCAAAAGTAAGTATCATCATGGGCAGTACATCAGATCTGCCGGTAATGGAAAAAGCAGCGAAAATATTAGATGAATTTAAAATTCCTTTTGAGATAAATGCACTGTCGGCTCATCGTACACCTGAAGAGGTTGAAAAATTTGCAAAATCAGCAAAAGACAGAGGAATAGAGGTAATTATTGCAGGCGCAGGAATGGCCGCTCATTTACCGGGTGTTATTGCCGCAATGACAAGTTTGCCAGTTATAGGAGTACCTATTAATGCTTCGTTAGATGGCATGGATTCTTTATTAGCAATTGTTCAAATGCCTCCGGGAATTCCTGTTGCAACTGTTGGAATTAATGGAGCACAAAATGCAGGAATATTAGCAGCTCAGATTATGGCAACCGGAGATGAAAAATTAAAACAAATTTTAATTGATTATAAAGAAAATTTAAAATCGAAAATTGTTAAAGCAAATGAAGAATTAGCTAAAATTAAATTTAACTATAAAACAAATTAGAAAAAAGGTGTGATTTTCACACCTTTTTTTATATCCAACTTTTCGATTTAATTCTGGTTTGATTTTATAATTGCTAATTACATCGTATCTTCATCACTTAATTTATTCTGAAAATAAGTTAATATGAATTTAACTTCAATTTACAATAGATTAATATTGATTATTTTGATCATTATTCTTCAGGTAAGTTGCGCATATTCTATTCATGAACGAAGAATAGAAGAAGGTAAAGCCGCCGCTATGGCAAATACTTCAGTAACTCTAACCGACATTTGGTCAATTTATCACAATCAGGCAGGATTAGGATTTTTAGAACATATGTCAGTGGGAGCATTCCACCAATCAGGTTATATTAAGGAACAAAACCTTCAAGGAATTTCATTTGCAATTCCTACTAAAACCGGTACTATTGCAGCTTCTTATTCTTACTATGGTTATTCGCAATATAACGAAATGCAGGGTGGCTTGGCTTATGGTAAAACTTTTTCTAAATACTTTGCTGCAGGATTACAACTCAATTATTTGCATACTCAAATAGCCGGAAACTATGGTTCTGTTAATTCCATAAATTTTGAAGTTGGTATTTTATCACAACCTATTGATAATTTGTTTATCGGTGCTCATGTCTATAATCCTTCCCGCAGTAAAATGGGAGATGAAGAAATTCCAACGGTATTCAATTTAGGCGTAAGTTATTTGTTTTCAGAAAAAGTAATGTTTGCAATCGGAACCGAGAAAGATCTCAATCAAGATGCCGTGTTTAAGGCTGGATTGGATTACAAACTTATTGAACTTGTTTCTTTGCAAGCAGGTATATCTACAAATCCATCAAAATATTCTTTTGGCATTGGTTTTCATTATATAAGCATTAATGCTCATGTTGGGTTTTCAAACCACCAAACTCTTGGTTTTACTCCTTCATTTACATTAAGCTATGGCTTTTAATTTTAAATTAAGAAATATAGCTTACATTTTCATACTCATTTTATGGGGAAATAAATCATTTGGGCAACACGAAACTATTACAAAACACACCCTCGAAGACTTAATAGAAGATCTAGCTAGCAGTACCGATGCAGAACTTGATTATTCAAGTTTATACGAAGATCTTAATTATTTTTTAAATAATCCACTGAATTTAAATTCTGCCACAAAGGAAGAACTAGAAAGATTACAAATATTGAACGATTTTCAAATTAATAGTTTGTTGGATTACGTAAAAAGGAATGGTGAAATGTTATCTATTTATGAACTTCAATTGGTTTATGGTTTTTCAATGGATAACATTTTAATGATTTTACCATTTATTACAGTTTTTGATACTCCAGTTGAATCAAGTTTCAAATTTAAGAATGCAATAAAATATGGCAATAACCAAATATTCCTTAGAGGACAAGAGGTGTTAGAAGAACAAGTTGGTTATAGTTATATTGCTGATTCTGCACTGACAGAAAATCCTAACTCAAGGTATTTAGGTAGTTCGTATAAAATTTATACAAAATATAAATATAACTACAAGAATAAAATATATTGGGGAATTACTGCAGAAAAAGATCCTGGAGAAGAGTTCTTTTCAGGCAATAATAAAAACGGATTTGATTATTATTCTGCACATCTGCAAATTAATGATATTGGAATTGTAAAAACTATTACTTTAGGTGATTACCAGGCAAAATTTGGGCAAGGATTACTATTATGGTCTGATATGGCATTGGGTAAAACTCCTTATGTACTAAACATTAGAAGAAAGGCGCAAGGATTAAAAAAATATTCATCGACCAATGAAAACATTTTCTTGCGTGGTGCAGGAACTACCATATCCTATAAAAATTTTGAGGTATCTGCCTTCTATTCTAAAAAGCAAATTGATGCAAATATTCAAGACAGCACCGAAAATGACATTGCAAATGTATCTTCATTTCAAAACTCAGGTTATCATTCCATTCCATCAGAAATTGTAGATAAAGATGCTATAGGAGAGCAAATTATTGGAGGTAACATATCTTATAATCATACAAGATTTAAAGTTGGAATTACAGGATTAAATTATACATATGATGCTAACTTACTAAAAGATATTACACCTGAAAACCAGTTTGATTTTCGAGGAAATCAAAACTCCAATCTAAGTATCGATTATCAGTTTGGAGTTTGGGATTTTAGTTTCTTTGGAGAAGAAGCAATAAGTGAAAATGGAGGTAAAGCTTTTCTGAATGGGATGCTTGTTAACCTGGCTCCACAAATTTCACTTTCTGCTATGCATCGTTATTATGAAAAGGATTACCAATCGAATTATGGTAATGCATTTGCCGAATCATCGGGCAATAACAACGAATCTGGTTTATACTTCGGAGTAGAAATTCATCCCATAAAACACTGGAAAGTAACAGGATATTTCGATAATAATAAATTTCAATGGATAAAATCAGGTGCTGATGCACCATCGAATGGATACGACTGGTTTTTACAAACAGATTTTGCTCCAACGAGAAATTTGAGCATGTATCTAAGAATTAAAAATAAAGAGAAATTGGTAAATCAAAATTCTTTGGCAGGTATCGATGAGCTGGTAAGTCAAAGAATCTTTAAATTAAGATTTCATCTTCATTCGCGAATAAACGAACAGTTATCTTTAAAAAACAGAATTGAAACAGCCTCATTTTCAGAAGAAAATGAAAGCTCTAGTTATGGGTATATGATTTACCAGGATATAATTTATGATTTCAATAAAATTCCATTATCCCTAAATATGCGATTTGCAGTATTCGATACAGATTCTTATGACGCAAGGATTTATGCATATGAGAGTGATATCTTATACGCATTTTCAATTCCTGCATATTACTCGAAAGGTACAAGAACATATTTCAATCTTAAATATACTGTTGGGAAATTTATGGATATCTGGCTTCGATATTCACAAACCTACTATTCAAATTTAGATGTTATTTCATCAGGATTAAACCAGATAAACGGAAATACAAAATCAGAAATAAAAGCTCAGGTAAGAATTAAGTTATAGATTCCTCAAATTCTTCGATTACACTATTAACCTTTATATCTTTAATATTTAATTGTAACGTGGTCATTCCTCTAAAACAATTTTCATCAATTGCATAGCAAATATCAAAATAATCACCCGAATGAATATAGTCATATAAATTTGCCTGCTGAAATGCTATGGCCGGGTAATTTTTAAATGGCTCATCTTCTTGCACTAAAGAAAGCTTTAGATGTTCTTTGCTTAAACCAACAATTCTTCCTTCGCCATTATCTGCAACATTTTTGGAAACAAATACAGGCGACATATTCCCAGGGCCAAATGGCTGAAACTGTTTTAAAATCTTATAAAACTTTGGTGTAATCTCCTTTAAATCCAATCTGGAATCAATATCAACTTGCGGAATAAGTTGTTTATCTTCAATCTTTTCATTTACTATTCTTTCGAATCGATCTGTAAATTCAGGAACATTATCAATTTTTAAAGTAAGTCCTGCGGCATACATGTGTCCACCGAAATTCTCCAATAAATCGCTGCATGATTCAATAGCCTGGTAAATATCAAATCCTACAACCGACCTTGCCGATCCTGTTGCTAATCCATTCGATGAAGTTAATACAACTGTAGGACGATAATAAGTTTCAATTAATCGTGAAGCAACAATTCCTACCACACCTTTATGCCAGTTCGAATTATATAAAACGGTTGTTTTCTTTCCACCAATTTCTTGTTCCTGAGCAAGCATTCTCAGTGCATCTTGTGTAATATTTCTGTCAATATTTTTTCGTGCATCATTAAAGAAATCTACACTGTTTGCGGCAACTTTTGCTTTACGTGCATTTTGAGCTAATAATAGTTCTACTGCTTTATGCGCCGACTCCATTCTTCCTGCTGCATTTATTCTTGGCCCAATTTTAAACACAATATCATCAACAGCAATTTCTTTTCCTGCCAAACCTGCCAGGTTAATAATTGATTTTAATCCTTCTCGTGGATCTTTATTTAATTGTATTAATCCAAAATATGAAAGAATGCGGTTTTCATCTGTTATAGAAACAATATCCGATGCAATACTTACAACAACAAGATCTAGATATTTGGCAAGACTCTCAAACTCAATACTATTAGTTTTAGTGTAAGCCTGAATTAGTTTAAATCCAACACCACATCCCGAAAGATCCTTAAAAGGATAAGTACAATCTAGTCGTTTAGGATCTAACACTGCTTCAGCGTTTGGCAAGGTCTCTCCAGGAACATGATGATCACAAATTATAAAATCTATGCCATTTTGTTTTGCATAATCAATTTTCTCGTTGGCCTTAATTCCACAATCTAATGCAATAATTAATGAATAATTATTTTCCTGAGCATGCTGAATACCTTGCAAGGAAATTCCGTAACCCTCACTATACCTGTCGGGTACGTAATAACCAATATTGCTGTATATTTCTTTAAAAAAGGAATATACCAATGCAACCGATGTAGTTCCATCAACATCGTAGTCGCCATAAACCAGAATGTTTTCGTTGTTTTGTAATGCTCTCTCGATACGCTCAATGGCTAGATTCATGTCTTTCATTAAGAAAGGATCATATAAATCATCGAGTTTGGGACGAAAAAAAGCCTTGGCCTGATCATAAGTTCTAACTCCTCTTTGAACTAAGAGGTTTGCTAGTACGGGTTCTATGTTTAATTCTTTTGCCAGTTTTTCATTTTCTTCCTTTCTCCCTTGCTGTTTTAGCACCCACCTTTTTTCCATATATAGATTCCATATTTTTTTACTTTTTTAGGTTCATCCCAAATACTTGTTCCATTTTGCTTTTTAAAACATCTTTTACTTTTTCTAACTTCACTACTTCTCCAAGTTCCTTTTCCATCGATGTTACACCCTTGTCGATAAAACCACAAGGGTTAATGTGATTAAAATATTCGAGATTTGTGTTGACATTTAATGCAAAGCCATGCATCGTAATAAATCGACTTGCCTTAACGCCAATTGCACAAATTTTTCTTGCTTTATTTGTTCCTGTATCAAGCCACACACCTGTTGCTCCTATTAACCTTTCCGATACAATTCCATACTCCTTTAAAGCAAGAATAATTGATTCTTCTAAATTAGCAATATATTGTTTCACCTGCAAATTAAAACGCTCCAGATCGATGATCGGATATCCAACTATTTGACCCGGACCATGATACGTTATATCTCCTCCTCTGTTGGTTTTAAAATATGTTGCTTGTATCTTATTTAAAAACTCATCATTAATTAATAAATTGTTTTGTTCACCACTTTTTCCTAATGTATAAACATGAGGGTGTTCGCAAAAAAGAACTTTTCCTTCAATTTCTTTTTGTTCATTTTCAGGAAGTTCTCTGTTCTCAGCTTTTATTTTTAAGTATTCCGCAAAAACTTTTTCCTGGTAATCCCAGGCATCTTTATATTTAATTAATCCTAAATCTTCGAATTTCACGCTCTTCATAATAAAAATCCTTATTCTGTGCAAACATGATTTTCTGCCTTGTAAGATGATCTTACCAAAGGACTACTTTCAACAAACTGAAAACCTTTTTCTAATCCAATTTTTCGGTATTCCTCAAATTTCTCAGGAGTAACGTATTCTTTAACCTCAACATGATCCATTGTAGGAGCCAAATACTGACCCATAGTCATTACCTTGCATCCAACAGCTAAAAGATCATCCATAGTTTGCAGAATCTCCTCTTCCGTTTCTCCTAATCCCAACATGATACCTGATTTAGCAGTAACACCCGATTCAGCAATTTGTTTTAGTACCTGTAAACTTCGCTGGTATTTTGCACGAGTTCTTATTTGAGGAGTTAAGCGTTTAACGGTTTCCAAGTTATGCGAAATCACTTCAGGGTTTGAATCAATTACTGTTTGGATATCTTTTACATTACCGTCAAAATCGGGAATTAGTGCTTCTATGGTTGTTTTAGGATTTAGAACTTTTATTTTTTTAATTGTATCAGCCCAAAATGATGCTCCACTATCATCTAAGTCGTCACGATCTACGGAGGTAATTACACAATGCCTTACATTCATTAATTTCACTGATTGTGCTATTCGGCTGGTTTCGTCCCAATCGACAGGTAAAGGTTTACCTGTTTTCACACCACAAAATTTGCATGAACGGGTACAAATCTCACCCAATATCATAAAAGTTGCAGTTCCACGATTCCAACAATCACCAATATTCGGACAATTACCACTTGTGCAAATGGTATTTAAATTATGCCTTTTAACTGTGTTTTTTACCCTTGAATAAGACTCTCCCTTGGGCATTTGCATCTTCATCCATCGCGGTAAACGTCTATTACTTTTATTTCCTGATTCCATATCCCCTCGTTGAAAAATCGATTATCACGTGCAAAATTAAATTATTCCAACTAAAAACAATTAGCTTTTTAGAGATTAAAAGCAAAATATAACTATGTTGTTTGATTATTAGAAGGATAGATTTATCAATTATTTAAGGGCTATTAACTTTATAGTTCCCGAAAATTAACTATTTAATCTTATCTTTGTACGGTTTTTTTAAAAAAGTAAATTTTATTGTTATATGATGAATTTAGAATTAAGCGAACAAGAAATCATTCGTAGACAATCGCTGGAAGAATTAAGAAAATTAGGAATAAATCCATATCCTGCTGCAAAATATGAAGTTAATTCTTCATCACTAGAAATACTTTCAAAATTCGATCCTGAGAAAAACAATATGCAAGAAGTGTGTCTTGCAGGACGAATTATGAGCAGAAGAATTATGGGAAGTGCTTCATTCGTTGAATTACAAGATGATAAAGGAAAAATTCAGGTTTATTTCAAGCGTGATAATATCTGTAAAGGAGAAGATAAATCATTATACAATACTGTATTTAAAAAACTTTTAGATATTGGTGATATTATTGGTGTTAAAGGCAATGTATTCATTACTCAGGTTGGAGAGATATCAATAAATGTTACTGAATATACTATATTGAGTAAATCGGTTAGACCTCTTCCAGTTGTAAAGGAAAAAGACGGTAAAACATACGATGCTTTTTCTGATCCTGATCAACGTTATCGTCAGCGTCATCTTGACTTAATTGTAAATCCCGATGTTAAAGAAGCGTTTATAAAAAGAACGAAGCTAACCAACTCAATGAGAGAGTATTTAAATGGCAAAGGTTATCTTGAAGTTGAAACACCAGTATTACAACCATTATATGGAGGTGCTGCGGCACGTCCATTTAAAACATATCATAACACATTAGATCAAACATTATATTTAAGAATTGCTAATGAACTTTACTTAAAAAGATTAATCGTTGGTGGTTTCGATGGTGTTTATGAGTTTGCAAAAGACTTCCGGAATGAAGGTATGAGCCGTTTTCATAATCCTGAATTTACACAAATGGAGCTATATGTTGCTTATAAGGATTACAATTGGATGATGGAAACCGTTGAAGAAATGGTCGAAAAAATTGCATTAGATATTCATGGTACAACGGAGGTTCAGGTTGGTGAGAATAAAATAAACTTCCAACGACCATGGAAAAGATATACCATGTTTGAAGCTATTCAGGGATTTACAGGGACAGATATTTCAAAAATGGACGAAAAAGAACTTTTTGAAACTGCAAAGAAACTTGAAGTTCCTGTTGATGAAACAATGGGTAAGGGAAAACTTATCGATGAGATCTTTGGTGAAATGTGTGAATCAAAATTGATTCAACCTACATTTATTACCGATTATCCTATTGAAATGTCTCCTTTAGCAAAAAAACATAGAAGTGTTGATGGATTAGTGGAACGGTTCGAAGCGATTTGTAATGGTAAAGAGATTTGTAATGCTTATTCTGAGTTAAATGATCCGATTGATCAACGTGAACGTTTCGAGCAACAATTGGTTCTTGGTAAACGTGGCGACGAAGAAGCCATGATGCTTGATGAAGATTTTTTAAGAGCAATTGAATACGGAATGCCTCCTACATCTGGTTTGGGAATAGGAATAGATCGATTAGCGATGATCATGACAAATTCTCCATCAATTCAAGATGTATTATTTTTCCCACAAATGCGCCCTGAGAAGAAAGCTCTTAAAGATGATACTTCTGCTTACACAGAATTAGGAATTCCTGCAGAATGGGTTCCTGTTATTCAAAAATCGGGATACTTAACAGTAGGCAGTATGAAAGAAGTTAGTTCAGGAGCTTTTCATCAAAAATTATGCGGTACAAATAAAAAGCATAAATTAGGTTTGCAAAATCCAAGTCAGGATGATGTAAAAAACTGGATTGAAAACATAAAATAAGCTGAATGAACCAAAAACAAAAAGTAGCAATTTTAGGAGGAGGTAGTTGGGCAACAGCAATTATTAAAATGCTTCTCGAAAATGTTGATGATATCAACTGGTACATGAGAAGTACTGAAAAGATAAAGTTTATAAAACAGCATAAGCACAATAACTTTTATTTAAGTTCTGTTTCCCTCGATACCAATAAAATTTCTCTTTTTAATGATATAAGTAAAGCCATTGAAAATGCTGATATTTTGATTTTTGCCATTCCATCTGCCTTTTTAAAAGATGCTCTTCAGGCACTTTCAGTTAATATTAGTGGAAAGCTTATTGTTTCGGCTATTAAGGGGATTGTCCCTGATGACAACTTAATTATTGGAGATTACTTTAACCAACAATACAATGTTCCTCTTGAATCATTCGCAGTGATTTCTGGGCCTTGTCATGCTGAGGAAGTTGCTTTGGAAAGATTATCATATTTAACTATTGCATCCCAGAATCTGAAAACTGCTCGATATGTAGCAGACATGTTAAGCACAAGTTATATTAAAACCAGTATCTCAGACGATATTTATGGTACTGAATATTCTGCTGTTTTGAAAAATGTTTTTGCCATTGCGGCTGGAATTTGTCATGGATTAGGTTATGGCGACAACTTTAATGCTGTGCTTATTTCAAATGCTATTCAAGAAATAAACCGTTTTGTTGATGCAGTACATCCTATCAATAGAGATATGCAAGGATCAGCATACTTAGGAGATCTGATGGTTACAGCATATTCGCAATTTAGTCGGAATAGAACTTTTGGAAATATGATTGGTAAAGGCTATTCTGTAAAATCGGCTCAGTTGGAAATGAATATGATTGCCGAAGGATATTATGCTGTTAAATCCATTATAGAAATAAACAAGAATTACATGGTAAATATGCCTATTACTGAGGCTGTATTCAATATACTATACGAAAAAATATCACCTGCAATTGAAATAAAATTGTTGACCGAAAATCTTAGATAATAACTAAAATTTGTTTGCTATGGAACATCTTCAAATTGATTTAAAGAATGCTTTATCGTTTATAGATCAACAAAATTTTGGAGTTTATGAAAAGCTTGTTAATGACCAGAACGAAAAAATAGCGAGCAAAACAGGTAAAGGAAATGACTTCCTTGGTTGGGTCGATTTACCAAAAAATATTAGTCAAGAACAAATCAATGAAATAAACGAAACAGCAAATACTTTAATAGATAACTCAGAAGTTATTGTTGTAATTGGCATTGGAGGATCATACCTTGGAGCAAAAGCTGTAATTGAAGCTTTATCTGGACAGTTTGATCATTTTAAATCTGAGAAAAAAGCTCCACACATTCTTTTTGCTGGCCAAAATTTATCGGAAGATTATCATTACGAACTATTAGAATTTTTAAAAGATAAAAAGTATTCTGTTATAGTAATTTCAAAATCGGGAACAACTACTGAACCTGCTATTGCTTTTCGTTTGCTTAGAAAAGATATTGAAAATAGATTTGGTAAAGAAGAGGCATCAAAACGTATTGTTGCAATTACCGATGCTTCAAAAGGTGCCTTACGAAATCTTACGAATCAGCAGAATTATAAATCATTCATTATAGACGACGATATTGGAGGAAGATATTCGGTATTAACACCAGTTGGATTATTACCAATAGCCTGTGCTGGATTTGATATTAAAGCTTTAGTAAATGGGACAAAATCGATGGTGCAGGTTTCGGAAAATACATCATTGGAAGAAAACCCTGTGTTTCAATATGCTGCAATAAGACACATTCTTTATTCGAATAATAAAACAACTGAGATTCTTGCCAATTACGATCCTCGTTTAAATTACATTGCTGAATGGTGGAAACAGTTATATGGCGAGAGCGAAGGGAAAGAAAATAAAGGTATTTTTCCTGCAAGCGTAAGTTTTACTACTGATCTTCATTCTCTTGGCCAATATGTTCAGGAAGGATTACGTAATATTTTTGAAACAGTTATTTCAATTAAAAAAACCAAATTTAGTCTACAAATACCTGCGGATAGCGACAACTTCGATAAATTGAATTTTTTAGCTGGTAAACAAATCGATTATGTAAACAAGATGGCTGAATTAGGTACTACTCTTGCACATATTGATGGAAACGTTCCCAATATTAAAATTACCTTGCCTGAGGTTTCAGAATTTTATATCGGAGAATTAATCTATTTCTTCGAAAAAGCATGTGCTATTAGTGGATATTTATTAGATATAAATCCATTTGATCAGCCAGGAGTGGAAGCCTATAAAAAGAATATGTTTGCACTGCTAGAAAAACCGGGATTTGAGAAAGAAACTAAAAAAATACGAGATCGTATTAACTAATTTTTAATTTTAACGTTGATTTTTACAAGTTTATCGTTAATTAAAACCATTTTATTCATATTCTTAAATGAAAAGAATTTCTGATCTTCATTTAGAAAATAATAAATCTTTAGCGTATTTTTAAGAATCTTTTGACTTTCATATAAATTATTCTGCTCGAGAAGGATGTCACCTTTTTCACTTAATATTTCAGCTAAATATACTAATTGCTCTGAAGTTAAACCTTTGTCTTGTCTTAATGTATCTATTAAAAATTCTTCCGAAACGGAATAAATAAAATTAGATTCACATTTAAAATAATTCAGTAAAGTTTCATCAATTCTTTCGAGAGCTTCTCTAAAGCGGCCGCTTTTCCTTAATTCAATTAATAAGGAAAGAACTTCAGAGACTTCGTCTATTAACTTTAATACTTTTTCGTTTTCCACTATTTAATTAAAGTTTTTAGTTATTAAATAGTAAGATGGATGGTATACGTTCTTATTAGGTTAATGTAAATATATAAATCTTTGTTAAAAATCTCGAGTGTATAAACTATTTTTTGACTAAATAAATAAATCAGGCTATTAAACGAATTTAAAGATTTACAAACACATTAAAAGTGTATCTTTCCGGTTAAATTTTGTTTTTTCTTTTTTTAAAATCAAATGTTTATTTTTACCGGCATTAATTTTTAAAGCATGTTTTCAGAATCGTTAGAACTTTTAGATAATATACGTTTAAATTTTAATCAGGAAGGTTTAGCTTTTTTAAATATTACCCTGGCATTTGTAATGTTTGGGGTGGCTTTGGAACTAAAAACCGAAAGATTTAAAAAGGTTTTTACAAATCCTAAATCTGCCTTTATTGGAATAGCATCACAATTTATCATTTTACCAGCCCTTACACTTGGCTTAGTTTTAATAATAAATCCCACCCCAAGTATTGCATTAGGAATGATATTAGTATCTGCATGTCCTGGAGGTAATATTTCCAATTTCATGACAGCCTTAGCCAAAGGAAATACAGAGCTGTCTGTAAGTTTAACTGCAGTTGCCGACTTTTCTGCATTGTTCATGACTCCTTTTAATTTTACCTTTTGGGGAAGTATTTACGCAACAATATACTCAAAAGGATCTGGATTAATTATACCTATTGAGATAGATCCATTTGAAATGTTTAAGACAATGATTATTTTATTGGGTATTCCTTTAATTGTTGGAATGCTTTTTTCATATAAATTTCCAAGAATTACTTCGAAAATAGTTAAACCCATTAAAATAGCTTCAATTATTATCTTTGCTAGTTATATAATTGGAGCGCTTGCTTTAAATTGGGAACATTTTATAAACTATGTGCACTTAATATTTTTTATAGTACTAATACACAATGCACTAGCGTTAGCAACAGGATTTTCTATTGCTACCTTATTTAAACGATCAAAAAATGATATAAGAACTATTACTATTGAAACCGGAATTCAAAACTCAGGGCTTGCCTTAGTTTTAATTTTTAATCCAAAATTATTTAATGGCATTGGAGGTATGGCATTTATTGCTGCACTTTGGGGTATTTGGCATATTATATCTGGATTAGGAATAGCAGCCTTATGGTCGAAAAGACCAATTCAAAATTCTATTAATAAATAAATTATGGCAGTAAACAGAGAACACATTGAAAAACGTTCATTTTTTTATTCACTTTTAAAACCCTATGTTGATTTTGTTACAAAAATATATTTCAGAACAAAAGTTAATAATATAAAAAACATTCCAAAGGACGATATCATTATATATGCTCCCAATCATCAGAATGCTTTAATGGATGCTCTAGCTGTTCTTGCTACAGTTCATACCGAACCTGTTTTCATGGCACGGGCCGATATTTTTAAAAAAGAAACTGTTGCCAAAATTCTTACATTCTTGAGGATTTTACCAATCTATCGAATCCGAGATGGAAAAGAAAGCCTTGGAAATAATGAAGCCATTTTTCAAAAAACAATTGATGTTCTAAAAAATATGAATGGGCTGGTAATACTTCCAGAAGGAAATCATGGTGATAAAAGAAAATTACGCACATTAAAAAAGGGGATTGCCAGAATTGCTTTTGAAGCAGAAGAATCAAATGACTTTAAGCTTAACATTAAAATTGTACCAGTTGGTTTAGACTGGAGTAACTATATTAATTTTCAAAGTAGACTTTTTGTAAACTTTGGAGAACCGATTAATGTTTCTGATTATTATGAAGAGTATAAGAAAAATCCTCCTCGTGGGATGAACCTCCTAAGAGAAAGAGTTGCAGTAGAATTAAAAAAATATATGATTCATATTGAAAGTGATAAATACTATAATATGTTTGATAATATCAGATATATTTATCTTCCTCAAATGATTAAAAAAATGGGGTTTAAGAAAAACAAACAACCGAATCAGTTTTATGCTCAAAAAGAAATTATAAATAAGTTAGATCATTTTGTTGAAACAAATCCTGAAGAATCGAAAGAGCTATTTGAAAAAACAAAAAAATATAGTGCATTACTAAAAAAACTCAATTTCAGGCACTGGGTTATTCAAAAACCGAGTTATTCAACAATAGGTATATTTTTACAGTTTTTGTTAATGCTTGTATTATCACCAATCTATTTATATGGAGGAATATTAAACTATCTACCGTATAAAACACCAGTTTGGTTGACAAAAAAAATTAAAGATCCACAATTTTTAAGTTCAGTTAGAGATGTGTCAGGATTGATTCTATTCACCATATATTATCTAATTATTATTATCGTTGGTTTATTTGTACTTGAACCATGGTGGTTAAAAATTGCTGTTCCTGTTTCGCTACCATTAACTGGTTTTTTTGCCTTTAGATATTATATCTCTGCTAAAAAAATGTTTGCTCGATTAAGATTCAATATTAGAACCTGGCTAAGAAATAAAGACTTAATAGAACTTAAAAATAATTATAGATTTATTATCGAGAAAATGGATAATATTACAAACTAAAAAGGGAAGCTTAATGCTTCCCTTTTTTATGTTTAATTACTTTAACTTATCTATTCGAATATGCTGTGCCGTATAAAGTAACTGCAGGAATTTCTCCAAAAGGCACATAACTCTTTTTATCGGTTATTAAAACTATATCTGCATTTACTAATGCAGCCTTTCGTCTAAGAACAATAGTTGCTGTTCGTTCCAGCGATTTTATTGTTGAATATCCTCTATCGCTACCTTCAGATTTTGCTTCCAACTTCGCAACTTCAATTAATCCATCAACCTCGTTTGGGTTATATGTTACTTTAACTTTTCGATAATCCCCAACTTCGCGAACATCCGGAGCTGTCTCATTAAGTATTTCCACCAAGCCCGTTCTGTATTCGATTTTATGCACAAGCCGTTGATCCATTTTATTTACTTTTGTGGCACCTGGCAAGGAATAGTACAAATCATTTAAATATATCTTTTTTACATCAGCAAATATTTTTGTTCCATCATGCTGATAAATAATATCAATTTCTTGTTCTGTTTTTTCTCCTACATCAGCTTTTACTTCTTCCTTACTATTCTTTGTTGTGTCAGGTTCATCTGGGTAAATTACTTGAGCATAAAGGCTGCTACCCATAAAATAAGAAACTAATAATAGCATATATATCTTCTTCATAATCACAAGGCTTTGATTATACAATATTTTACAAAAATACGAGATTAATGAAAATATTCAAGCTATATAATGAATTATCTAAAATCATCCCAAACAAAAAAAGCTGCCTCTTTAGAGACAGCTTTTATACTAACTATAAATATTTTATTTCAAATTTTTCTTTTGAATAAAATCTTGAACAGCTTGTGCTAAATCTGGTTGACCTATTTCTTGTAAATCATAACCTACCTTAACATTTGGCTTGTTAATTTTAACAATTCTGTTCAAATCAATTGGAGTAGCAATTACAACAACATCACAAGGAGTTTTGTCAATAGTTGCTTCTAAATCCTTAATTTGCTGATCACCATAACCCATGGCAGGAAGTAAAGTTCCAATATTTGGATAAATTCTGAAAGTTTCGGCTAATTTACCAACTGCGTATTCTCTTGGATCAACTAATTCGCCAGCACCACATTTTCTAGCAGCAACTGTACCAGCACCAATTTTCATTTCACCGTGAGTTAATGTTGGGCCATCCTCAACAACAAGAACTTTTTTACCTCTTACTAGTTCAGGTTTATCAATCGTTAAAGGAGAAGCTCCATCAACAACAACAGCATTAGGATTAACTTTTGCTATATTTTCACGTACAGTTTGAATATCAGCTGCATCAGCAGAATCCATTTTATTAATCACAACATAATCAGCTAAACGTAAAGTAGCTTCACCTGGATAATAAGCTAACTCATGACCTGGTCTATGCGGATCAACAACTGTTACCATTAAATCTGGTTTGTAAAATGGGAAATCATTATTTCCACCATCCCAAAGAATAACATCACATCCATCAGGATCATTTTCAGCTGCACGAACAATAGCCTCATAATCAACACCTGCATAAATTACGTTTCCACGAGTTACATGTGGTTCGTATTCTTCCATTTCTTCAATAGTACACTTATGCTTAGCTAAATCCTCAACAGTAGCAAAACGCTGAACTTTTTGAGCAACTAAATCACCATAAGGCATTGGGTGACGAATAGCAACAACTTTAAGTCCTTGTTCCATTAATAATTCAATAATTCTACGAGAAGTTTGTGATTTACCACAACCTGTGCGAACAGCACCAACAGCAATAAGCGGTTTAGTACTTTTTATCATAGTTTTTTCAGGACCTAACAAAACAAAGTTTGCTCCAACTGTATTAACAACAGCACTTAAACTCATAACAAACTGATAAGGCACATCACTATACGAGAAAACGCAATCTTCAACTTTTAAATCAACGATTAATCTTTCTAATTCATCCTGTGCATAAATTGGAATTCCATCAGGATATAAACTTCCAGCTAATTCAGCAGGGTATTTTCTATCATCAATGTCTGGAATTTGAGCAGCTGTAAAAGCTACTACATTATAATCAGCATTGTCTCTATAATAGGTATTAAAATTGTGGAAATCTCTTCCAGCGGCTCCGATAATTAGAACGTTTTTCTTAGCCATAATTACTCCTTTTTATTTTAAGTTATTAATTTTAAAAATTGTCCAACAAAGTTAAATTTTAAACTCAGATATCATAATTTAAACTTGTAAAGTTTAAGTTTAAAAGCACTTAACTTTTTTAATTGCATCTTAATTACATGATAATTATTGGACTCCGCCTGAAACGGAGCAAAATATGTTAAGAAACATATCAATAAACACCCTTAATCGTTAAGGGTTTGAACAATTTGCAAAAAGGATACTTTAAATTAGTATAAGATTCTGATTTTTATTAAAATTACAACAAATGAACTTTCTTGCTCATATTTATCTTTCTGGTGATGTTGATGAAGTTAAAATTGGCAACTTTATTGGAGATTATGTAAAGGGAAGTGCATTTCATATATATCCTGAAAATATTAGAAAGGGAATTTTACTTCATCGTTTTATTGATAGTTTTACCGATAAAAGTACTCACACAATAGATGCTAAACAGCTTTTTGCGCCAAAATATCGAAAATATTCTGGAATTGTTGTTGATATTATTTATGACCATTTTTTAGCTAGTGATTGGAGCAAATATTCTTTTGTTCCTTTTGAAGAATTTATTGCTGATTTTCATGAAATACTTATTAGAAACAATGACATGCTTCCAAAAGAAGTGCAAAATTTTATTCCCAAATTAATCGAAAATGAACGACTTTATTCTTACAGAGAAATTGGAGGAATCTGGTCGGTTTTAAAAACTATGCCAAAATACACCTCTTTGCCCGATCATACTGACTTTGCAATTGAAACTTTAAAAAACAATTATGAATTTCTGAAACGAAATTTCTTTCTCTTTTTTACTGATATTATTTATTATATTAAGACAGTGCATAATATAGATATTAAAGGAATTTAATGCTAATCAACTTTTATTTCTCCCTATTTTTCAATAATTTTGCAATCCTTGAGATCCTTTTGTAAAGATCCACATTTAAGGATATTTAAGCTGCCTGTAAATTCAGTTTAAAACAGCATATCAAATTTGATTTTTGAATTATTTTAAATTGATTAGAGAGATGCCTTATTATTCAGGAGAAGAAAAAGTTCAAATTAGTCATAAATCACAAGTAATATTAGACCAGATACTTGATGAAAATCCTATACTTAATGATATATTATTAAAATCTGAACATGAAAATGAAGTTAATCAATCTATAAAAGCATGGGTTGAATCAGAATTAAAAAAGAACGATCTGGCCTATAAATATTACAAAAAGGAAATTACAGGTCGTAAGGTATTTGAAAAAATAAAATGGCAAGAAATTGCAGCTATCCGGATTTTAGACTATCTCGATCATACTAATCAAGTTTATATCGACCTTAATGTGAGAGGTCAAAAAAGAACTAATACTCCTTTTAAGATATTATGGCTTGCAACAAAATTCGGAATTGGAGGTGGTAAATACTACTTTTTTATTGACATGCTTGAGCTATTCAGACAATTTTCTGGTCAAAAAAAATATAAAACACCCTCAAGAGAACAAATTGAACAGTGGATGCAAAATCATCCATCAGGATTAGATCAGGATATTATAGAAAAAAGAGAAAAAAATAAAGATCGGATTATTAGCATAATTATTGATTTAATTGATACTGGTAAAGTTAAAAGCAACAAATATTCTTTTGAACCCGGACTTTTATATGATGAAAAATATAAAAAGGTATTGGAGTGGTGGAAAAGCAAATCGTTTCATTTAAAATTTGCGATAAGAACTCCGGAACTTTTAAATAGAATGCTTGACTATTCATTAAGCAGGGAATTAATGTCTACCTTAAAGGATGCAGAAGCTCAAGGGATTCCTTTTTTTGTTAACCCTTACTATCTCACTTTATTAAATATCGATAAAAGAAAAAGAAACTATGCTGATGCTGCAATTAGGGCATATATTATATATAGCAAAGAATTAATTCAAGAATTTGGTCATATTGTTGCCTGGGAAAAAGAAGACATTGTTGAACGTGACAAGCCTAATGCAGCAGGTTGGTTATTACCATCAGCTCATAGTGTACATAGAAGATATCCTGAGGTAGCAATACTAATTCCTGATTCTATGGGAAGAGCTTGTGGAGGATTATGTGCATCATGTCAACGAATGTATGATTTCCAAAGAGGGAATTTAAATTTTGATCTGGAACAATTAGAACCCACTGAAAAATGGCCTGCTAAGCTAGAACGTTTATTAAAATATTATGAGGAAGATACTCAGTTAAGAGATATCTTAATTACTGGCGGAGATGCTTTGATGAGCTCTGATAAGTCATTACAAAAAATACTTAATGCAGTATATGAAATGGCTTATCGGAAAAAAGAGAAAAACAAATCACTTGAAAATGGTAAAAAATATGCAGAAATGATGCGTGTTAGGCTAGGAACGCGTCTTCCTGTATATCTACCTCAAAGAATAACAAACGATTTGATCAAAATCCTAACCGAATTCAAAGAGAAGTGTTTGAAAATAGGTGTTCGTCAGTTTGTAATTCAAACTCACTTTGAATCGGCAATGGAGGTTACTCCTGAAGTAAAAGATGGCATTCAGAAAATCGTTAAAGCTGGTTGGACAATTACTAATCAGCATGTTTTCACTGCAGCATCATCGCGCAGAGGTCATACAAACAAATTACGTAAAGTTTTAAACGATATTGGTGTAGTGACATATTATACCTTTTCAGTAAAAGGATATATGGAGAATTACAATAATTTCGCCACAAATGCCCGAGCTGTGCAAGAACAAGTTGAAGAAAAAAGAATTGGACGAATTCCTCACAAATATGTTGAATTAATAAAAACTTATCCGTTAAACGCAAGTAATATGATTGAAAATATCAATTATTTGCGCGATCAGGAAAATTTACCATTCTTAGCAACCGACAGAAATGTACTTAATCTCCCAGGAGTAGGTAAGAGTCTTACATTCAGAACGATAGGAATAACACGGCGAGGAAGAAGGATTCTTAAATTCGATCATGATTATACTCGTGCACACAGTCCAATAGTAGATAAAATGGACGAAGTAGTAATTGTAGAATCAAAGCCAATTGGTGAATATCTAAGACAATTGGAACGAATGGGTGAAAATACTGATGATTACAGTTCAATTTGGGGTTATACAATTGGAGAAACAGAAAGCAGGTTTCCTGTGTTTGAATATCCAAAATATAATTTTGAAATCACTAAAGAGTTTTCAAATATAAAATTGAAGTAACTATTATAATAATTCCAATCGATTTGAATCGAGTCGTAATAATATAAACAGCAAAATTGTAAAAGACCATAATGATGATCCTCCATAACTAAAAAATGGCAACGGTATTCCTATAACTGGCACTAATCCAATTGTCATTCCAATATTGATGGCAATGTGAAAAAACAATACAGAAACAACTCCATACCCATATATTCTGCTAAATGGCGATCTTTGCCTTTCTGCAATTCCTATTAACCTGTATAGAAAGAAAATAAATAACCCAACTACAAAAAATGTCCCAACAAAACCCCATTCCTCTCCGATAGTGCAAAATATAAAATCAGTACTTTGTTCAGGCACAAAATCAAATTTAGTTTGGGTACCTCTTAAAAATCCTTTACCTGAAAGGCCTCCCGATCCTATTGCTATTTTAGATTGATTAACATTATATTCTACTCCATAAGGATCAGATTCTAAACCAAGTACAACATTTATTCTTTTCTGTTGATGGTCTTCAAGGAAATTATTAAAAACATAATCAACTGAATAAGTAAATATTATCGATCCTAATAGAAATAATAATAATAAAACAACATTTCTTATTTTATATCTAATTGCCAGAATTATATACACTAATCCTGAAAAACCCAATGCTGCAAGAATAATATAATAATAAGATAAACCTAATTCTAAATAATAGTTTAAACCATATAGAATAGCAGAACTGAATACTAAAATAGCAAATCCAGTACCTACAATTTTTAATCTTCGATTAAGAAACCAAAATATTATAAAAATGACACCTATGGATAATAGGATTATTACTAATTTTTCAAGTACTAATGCTAGAATAAATAAAATAATAACAAAAAGTCCCAGTAATAATATGCTCTCTGAAATCCCTTCACGATAAAGTACTAAAATAAATACAAAATAAACTAACGCTGAACCTGTATCGTTTTGTAATAAAATTAACAAAGAAGGTGCTAAAATAATTGCAGCAACTTTGATATAGGATTTCAATTTGTTTATCTGAACATTATACGAGCTCAAATAACGAGCTAATGCTAATGCCGTTGCTATTTTTGCAAACTCTGATGGCTGAATTCGAAAACTTCCTATTTCAAACCAAGATCTAGCTCCATGGACTTTTGTACCAAAAACTAGGACCGCCAATAGTAAAAATATCATTACTCCATAAACCAAATATGCAAAGTAGGAATAAAAATTAATGTCAATTATAAATACAACAAAGGCAATAATCAAAGCTGCAGCGATCCAAATTAATTGCTTACCGTATCGTTGAGTAAAATCAAATATACTCTGATGCTCCTCATTATACACGGATGCATAAATATTTATCCATCCTAACATAACAAGAACCAAGTACATTGTAATTGTTAACCAGTCGATACTACTCCATATGTTAATCCTTCTCTGCATTATAGTTGATTTCAGCATTTAAAACATACTCTTCCCACCAGGGAACAGATATTGAGTCATTTAAATATTTTTCAATTATTAGTTTTGCCGTTGGAGCTGCCCAGGTACCTCCAAACCCCCCATTTTCAATATATACTGCTAGTGCAATTTGAGGATTTTCTTTAGGAGCAAAAGCAATAAAAATAGAATGATCCTCTCCATGTGGATTCTCTGCAGTTCCTGTTTTTCCACAAACTGTAATATCTTGTATTTGCGCAGTTCGTGCTGTGCTTCCACTTCCAGGTTCTCCATTTACTGCCAAATCCATACCTTCAATTACAATATTAAAATAACTAGAATCAATCTTAGTATAATGTTTTTCATAGAATCTATCATCCAAACTAAAATCTCCTTCAATTTCTTTGACAATATGGGGAATATAATAATATCCTCTATTTGCAATAGCAGCCGTCATATTTGCCATTTGTAATGGTGTTGTTCCTAATTCACCCTGTCCAATTGCCATTGATACTAGGGTTAGAGATCGCCATCCTTTTTCACCATAAATCCTATCATAAGTTTGTTTCGTTGGCACTAAGCCTTTTAATTCATTCCCAAAATCACTATTCAAATAATCTCCAAAACCAAATGACTTGACATATTCTCTCCATTGGTCGAATGATTCGCGTATAGAGGGATATTTTTGATTATCAAGTATACTTCTAAAAACATTGCAATAATATGCATTACATGACATTTGTATAGATTCGATAAAATTTAACGGCGATTTGTGAATATGACATCCTACTCGCATTCTACCCGAATAATATGCTCCTTCACACTCATATTTTGTTGATGTCCATAAAACTTTCTCCTGTAAAGCAATTAATCCATTAATAATTTTAAATGTTGATCCTGGTGGATATTGAGCCATTAGTGCTCTGTTAAAAAGAGGCTTCAATGTATCTGACATTAAGGTTACATAGTTTTTTGTTCTGGCTCTTCCAACTAGAAGTTCAGGATTATAAGTAGGAGAAGAAACTAAGGCCAATACTTCTCCTGTAGACGGTTCAATTGCAACAATACTACCAATTTTATTCTTCAATAATTTTTCACCATAAGCTTGTAGGTCATTATCAATAGTTGAGATAATATTTGAACCTACTGTTGCTTTTCGGTCCAATCTGCCATTGGCGTACGTTCCCTTTATCCTATTATGAACATCTACCAGGTAAACATTAACTCCTTTATTTCCACGAAGATACTCTTCATAAGATTGCTCTATACCGCTAATGCCAACATAATCACCTGACTTATAATATTCATCATTCTCAATAACATTTTCATTTACTTCTCCAACATAACCCAACAAATGAGCTCCATTTTCAGAGGTATATTTTCTTAAAGTTCTTGCCTGAACAAAGAAACCAGGATATTTATATAATTTCTCCTGTAAATTAGCATATGTTTTAGAAGATACCTGCTTTAAGAAGATTGATGAATTGTAGTAAGAATAGTCTTTAGCTCTTTTTATTGCTTCATCAATATATTCTTTTGAGATATCAAGTATTCTACAAAACTCAGTGGTGTCGAGTGGTTTAAGTTGTTGTGGAACAAGCATTAAATCGTAAGCAGCTTCGTTATATACTAGTAACTTTCCTTCCCTATCGAATATTAAACCTCTTGCCGGAAATTGAGTAACATATCGAAGAACATTACTACTTGCTGTTACTTTGTAAGTTGTATCTACTACTTGTAAAATAAAAAGTCTAATAATATATATTAAACCAATTAAAATGATAATAAATCTGATGATATGTCTTCTGTTGGCAAAAGAATCCACTATAAATTTTTATGAAGCCATTTTTTACTTTTTTGTATCTTTTCTGTAAAAATATTGACTTATTAATACTAATATTATTGTAAATATGGAGCTTAATACAACTCTTACAAATGTGGTAAAAAAGTTCGAGAACCTGAAGACTTCAATATAAAATAAAAAGAAATGGTGAACTAAGATTAAAATCACTGAATACCTTATAAACCAATTTGCACCATAATATCTTAGCTGAGGTAATGTTTCCGATTCATATCCATCTCTTGGAGACATTACTTTTAATACATAAGGCCGAAAGAATGCCATGATAACTGTTGCAGAACTATGCATACCAACCGTGCTTGAAAATAAATCAATTGTTAATCCTAGAGTAAATGCTAATACAAGTAATAACCATTTAGGAGTTTCAAAGGGTAGTACTAAAATAAATAAAACATATATATAAGGATTTATATAGCCACTAAACTGAATATTATTCAGTATAAATACTTGCAAAAAAACAAGTACAATAAAACTAATCAGATATCTAGGAAATAACTTAATCATTTTCTACAGCTTGTTTTTCTACGTTAAAGATCTCCATTTGAAGCAAATTTCCTATAACATTTACATTATCAAGTCTTTTAAAATCGGTTGACAATTCTACTTTTATTTCATAGAAGCTTCCACTTTTTTCTTCAAATTCTTTAATAAATCCTATTAATATACCTTCTGGAAAGATTGAAGAAAAACCACTTGTAATTATTGTATCACCAACTTGAATATCAGCATGCAATGGAATTTCATGTAAAATAGCAGTTTGGTAATCATCCCCATCCCAATTCAATGAACCAAAATAACCATTTTTCTTTATTTTTGAACTAATTCGTAAATCAAGGTTTAATATCGAAATAACAGTCGAGTAATTTTGTGATACTCCCTTTACAACACCAACAATACTTCCATTCGATACAACTGCCATTTCTGGTCGTAGTCCTTGTTGATTACCTTTATTTAGGGTTAGAAAATTATACTTTTTATTTATAGAATTATTTATTATCCGTGCAGGAGTGTACTGATAACGTTGATTAAATATGGTGTCTTTAACAGAACGAAAAAATATTTCGTCGGATTTATATGTTGATTCAATAATATTTAATAAACGATTATTTTCATCAGCAAGTCGTTGGTTTTCTTCTACCAGCGATAAATACTGCTTTAATTTGGTAGTTTTTGTGTAAAAATTACCTGCAACCTGCCTTGAGAAATTAACAAATCTAGCTTTATGAAAATTGTTCCTTTTTACTAAAAGCGAGAAAGAAAAAACTTCGATAAGAATGAATAGAAGTAAAAAATGTATACGTAGTAAAAAATTTAGTAAACTTCTCATATTCTATTCACCTAACATGATTTTTTATCTCATTAAGAATGTAAATTTATCAGCATTTTTTAGTGCAATACCTGTCCCTCTTGCCACTGCATGCAAAGGATCTTCTGCAACGTGAAACTGAATACCAATTTTATCAGTTAATCGTTTGTCTAAACCACGCATTAAAGCTCCACCTCCCGCTAAATAAATACCATCGTTTACAACATCGGCATACAATTCAGGTGGAGTTTGTTCCAATACACTAAGGATAGCTGTTTCAACTTTTGATATTGATTTATCTAAACAATGTGCAATTTCCTGATATGAAACAGGTATTTCAACAGGCATAGCTGTCATTAAGTTTGGACCTCTAACAACATAATCTTCTGGAGGATTTTCTAATTCTGCTAAACAAGAACCTACATTGATTTTAATTTCTTCTGCAGTTCTTTCTCCAATTTTTATATTATGTTGATGTCGCATATAGGCCTGAATATCTGCAGTAAATGCATCACCCGCAATACGAATTGATTTATTGCTCACTATTCCACCTAATGCAATTACTGCAACTTCTGTTGTTCCTCCTCCAATATCAACAACCATACTTCCTTTTGGTTCTTCAACATCGATTCCCATACCAATTGCGGCAGCCATAGGTTCATATATCATATAAACATCGCGACCTCCGGCATGCTCAGCCGAATCGCGTACGGCTCGCATTTCAACTTCTGTACTTCCCGATGGAATACAAACAACCATTCTTAACGAAGGTGCAAATAATTGGGGTTTACTGTTTATCATTTTTATCATACCACGAATCATTAATTCAGCTGCATTAAAATCAGCAATTACTCCATCTTTCAATGGTCTGATGGTTCGGATATTAATGTGCGTTTTCCCGTGCATTTGACGTGCTTTTTTGCCAATGGCAATAAGCTTTCCTGAAACCTGTTCAACTGCAACTATTGACGGTTCATCAACAACGATTTTATCGTTATGAATAATTATAGTATTAGCTGTTCCTAAATCTATCGCTAACTCTTGTGTAAAAAATGAAAACAATCCCATTATACGTCTTATATTAAATTTATCTCTGGTTTATTAATGTTTAAAATGTCTTGTACCTGTAAATACCATTGCCATTTCATGCTTATCGCAATAATCAATGGATTCCTGGTCTCTCATCGATCCTCCCGGTTGAATAACAGATTTAATACCTGCTTCGTTTGCAATTTGGACTGAATCAGAAAAAGGGAAAAAAGCGTCTGATGCCATTACTGCATCATTTAAATCAAACTTAAAACTTTTTGCTTTTGTTATAGCCTGTTTTAATGCATCTACCCTTGATGTTTGACCAACACCACTTGCACATAATTGTTTATTTTTTGCCAAAACTATCGTGTTCGATTTTGAATGTTTGACCAATATATTAGCAAACAACAAATCTTCTATTTCTTCTTTTGATGGACCTTTCTTAGTTGCAGTATTTAAATCGTTAACATTTTCCATCTTGAGATCTCTTTCCTGAACTAATGCCCCATGCAACATTGAGCGGTATTGCATTTTTGGAAAATCAAACATTTTTTGGATTAAAATAATCCTGTTCTTCTTTTTCTTTAAAACTTCCATCGCATCCTTAGCATAAGAAGGAGCAATAATTACCTCGAAGAATATTTTATCAATTTCAATAGCCGATTTCATATCAACTTCTCTGTTGGTAATAAGAATCCCTCCAAATGCCGATATTGGATCACCTGCTAAAGCATCATTCCAAGCATCAACTAATTTTGGTCGTGATGCAGCACCGCATGCGTTATTGTGTTTTAATATCGCAAATGTAGTTTCTTCGAACTCAGCAATTAATTGAACTGCAGCCTCTATATCTAATAAATTGTTATATGAGATTTGTTTGCCATGCAGTTGTTCAAATACATCATCTATATTCCCAAAAAAGAATCCTTTTTGATGTGGATTTTCTCCATATCGAAGTTCATTACCTAATATAGAACTTTGTTTAAAAGCAAGCTTTTGATTTTCAATATTAAAATAATTAAATATTGCTGTATCGTAGTGCGACGAAACATTAAAAGCTTCTAAGGCAAATCTCTTTCGATCATTTATGGATGTTTCTCCGTTCTTTTCTTCAAGTAAATTAATCAAATCCTGATACTGATTTTTTGACGGTACGATTAAAGTATCTTTAAAATTTTTTGCCGCTGCACGAATTAATGAAATCCCACCAATATCAATTTTTTCAATTATATCTTGCTCTCCCGCTCCTGAGGCAACAGTATCTTCAAAAGGATATAAATCAACAATCACTAAATCAATTTCAGGTATTTCATATTCTTTAAGCTGCTCTTTATCAGAAGCATTGTTTCTGCGAGCTAATATTCCGCCAAATACTTTTGGATGTAAAGTTTTAACTCTTCCTCCAAGAATCGAAGGATAATTAGTAAGATCCTCAACGGCAATAACATTTACTCCCAGTTTCTCGATAAACTGCTTTGTTCCTCCTGTAGAATAAATTTGTACATCTAAGTTTTTAAGCTTTTCTATAATCGGTTCAAGGTTCTCTTTATTAAAAACCGAAATTAGCGCTGAATTGATTCGCTTTAAATCGTTCATTTACATATTCTTGTTAAAATTTACAAAAATAATCAAAAAAATCAGTAATATTAGAATTAGATAGGTTAAAATACTCGCAAAATCCCTAATAAATAAACTACTCTAATAATTGTTCGAAAATATAAATAATACCTCAAAAAAAAAATCACATATTGTATATTTGTTAAATATCTTTTTAAGCTTACTTTTGAAATAGTTATGCTACTTTTAAATCTCATAAAAGAAAGCTTTTTATTTGCAATTAATGCCCTAAAAGTTAATAGGTTAAGAACACTCTTGACTTTACTTGGAATTACAATAGGAATATTTGCAATTATTTCTGTATTTACTGTTTTAGATTCGTTAGAAAATACAATCCGTAATAGCTTATCTTCTCTAGGAGATGATATTATTTATGTTCAGAAATGGCCTTGGGCTCCGCCACCTGGAGAAGAATATGCATGGTGGGAATATTTAAACCGGCCTGTACCTTCTGTTGATGAATATGAACAAATTAAAAAAAGATCTGATAGAGCTGAGATTGTAAATTTTGCAGCTTCTACCCTGCGCAATGTAAAATACAAAAGCAATACCCGCGAAAATGCTATAATCTGGGCAAATTCGCACGAGTTTGAAAGAATAAGAACTTTTGAATTAGAAGATGGTCGTTATTTTACTCCTTTTGAATCAGTTGCTGGAAAAAATATTTGTTTAATTGGCTACCAAGTTGCTAACGACCTCTTTCAAGGGATTAACCCTACCGGAAAAGTCATAAAAATACAAGGGCGCAAAATAACAGTGGTTGGATTAATTGCCAAAGAAGGAAAAGACATCTTAAATAGTGGCGGTAGCTTGGATGAAATGATAATACTTCCTATAATGTATGCCAAAACTTTAATGGATATTAAAAGTGAAAATACAAATCCAATGATTATGGTAAAAGCGAAACCTAATGTTACCATTTCAGAGCTTAAAGATGAGCTTCGGAGCATACTGAGATCAACCAGGACAATAAACCCAAGACAAAAAGATAATTTTGCACTGAATCAATCAAGTATATTAAATTCAGCTCTTAATAGTATTTTCTCTGTAATAAATTTTGCTGGGTGGCTCATTGGTGGATTTTCTATTTTGGTAGGAGGATTTGGAATAGCTAACATTATGTTTGTATCTGTAAAGGAGAGAACAAATTTAATTGGAATACAAAAATCGCTTGGAGCAAAACGAAAATTTATTTTATTTCAGTTTTTATTCGAAGCCGTAATGCTTTCCCTAATTGGGGGGATTATCGGATTATTTCTAATATTTATTGGAAGTTTAATTGCCAGCAATAAAATTGATCTTGAAATATCATTAACTTTTGGAAATGTTATCTTAGGTTTAATAATTTCAGTAATAATTGGGATTATCTCAGGAATTTTTCCTTCGTATAAAGCTGCAAAACTCAATCCTGTAGAAGCAATAAATACTACTTTCTAAATACTAATACTTATAATTCATGTTAATCGGATGTTAAAATTATACATAAGTGCCTGATATTAAAAGATCATTATTATCTTTACGCTTTAAAAATTGTATTAATCTCTTAAAACCTAAATTTATGATTAAAAAGTTATTTGGAATCCTTGCTGTAACGGCGTTGTTAGTTTCATGTGGAAACAAAGAACAAAAAAAAGAAGAAAATAGTGAAAAAGAAGTTGTAGTAGTTACTGTTGATGAAGTAGTAGCTGATATGCAAAGCTTTGTAAACAAAGAGGTTGTTATTGAAGGAATTGTAAATCATGTATGCTCGCATGGAGGAAAGAGAATGTTTATTATGGGTGAAGATCCTGATATGTCAATTAAAATTACTCCTAGCGAAGAAATAGGTATTTTTGAAAAAGAACTAGAAGGAAGTCATGTTTTAGTTACAGGTATAGTAAAAGAATTACGTATTGATGAAGCATACGTTGTTGAACTTGAAAAGGAAATAGCTGAAGGTGCCGATAATGAGGCAATACATGATCATTCTGATGGAGAACATGCTGATGAAGAAGCTGAAGCTGAAGCCGAAAAAGAAAAAACTGCACAAATCGAAGCAATGAAAACAAAAATTGCTGAATCAGAAGAAGGTTCCTATTCTCAGTTTTGGATTGAAGCAAGTAAGTTTGAAGTAAAAGAATGCGATCACGATCATGAAGTTATGGAAGGTGAAGAGCACGACCAAGAACATGGAGATGTTGAAGGTGAAGAGCATGACCATGAGCATGAAGAAGGTGAAGAACATTCACATTAAAAATCAACTTATTTTATAATATGATTTATTAAGTTTGTCCGGAGATTATAAAATTTTCGGACATTCTTTTGTTAGATATGAAGCTAAGAAAAATCAATAGAAACGTTCATCGTGATTTAGGTTATATTTTCTTTTTTATGACTATTATTTATGGTTTATCGGGTATAGCTTTAAATCATATTCATGAATGGAATCCAAACTATATAGTAAAAAACACTGAGATTTTTATAAAAGAAGCTCCTATAATTAAAGAAAAATTAAATCGTAAAGGAGTAATTTCATTAGTTAAAACTTACGCACCTGCTGAAAAATTTAAGAATTACTATTTCCCAAATGAGAATACTCTGAAAGTATTTATTAAAGACGGAAATATAAATATTGATTTACATACCGGACAAGGTATTATTGAAACCTCAAAACGAAGACCTATTCTCCATCCAGTTAATTATCTCCATTATAATCCTCGAAAATGGTGGACCTTAATCTCAGATATTTATGCCATATCACTGATGTTGTTAGCAATTACTGGATTGTTTATTCTAAAAGGTAAAAACGGCATTAAAGGCCGCGGTGCTTGGCTTACAGCTTTAGGAATTGTTATTCCAATTGTATTTCTTTTATTGTATTATTGGAAAATCTTTTAATTAACTCTAATAATAAGTGTGGTTGATTTACTTGTACCCATCTTTTTAGGATTTATAGGAGGAATAACTCCGGGACCGATCATTCTCTTAGCTTTTTCTGAAATATTAAAAGATTCAAAGAAAGGGCTCAAAAATGGTGGTATCTATTTAATTTATGCTGGTCTTACCGAATTTTTTATAGGACTCTTTTTAATTATTACCTCAACTATTTTTCAATTTCCTCCAATAATATTTCATACACTTTCCATTATTGGAATAATAGTACTTATCTATATTGCATTTAAAATATTTGGAATAAAGTCGATTGAATATGAAACTCAATCTAAAAAAATAAAACGTGGACATATTATTGCTTTAATGCTACTTAATGGTCCACTTTGGATATTTTGGATTTCTGTTTGTTTACCTGCAGCTTTTAATCTTGGACAAATTTTTGATTATGGAGAGTATCTTTTTTTAGTCCTTTTTGAATTGTCGATGATGACAGGTTTAGGTATCGCTTTATTTGGATTTAATTCTTTTCGAAAGTATTTTTCAAATGAGAAAATTACCAGTCGAATTTTTCGAGTTTTAACTATTCTGATAAGTATCTTAATAGTTAAAATAATTTATACTGAATCTCTATTTTTTTACTCTTTAATAAAAAATGCATCCTAAAAAAAAGCAAAGAATATTCTTCCGATCATCAAATAAAGAAATAAACCCATAATATCATTAACGGTTGTAATAAATGGTCCAGTTGCTAATGCTGGGTCAATTTTAAATTTGTCAAGTATCATGGGAACAAAAGTGCCAAACATCGAAGCAAAGACAATAACAGAAAATAGAGCTGTGCTTACCGTAATGGTTAACGCAAAGGAGTCGATAAAGAAATAATTATATGCAAATATTACTGCCGATAATACTACGCCATTTATTGTTGCTACACCAAGTTCTTTAAATAATTTTCTTCCGATTCCTTCAAAACCCATAGAGTTACTTGCCAAAGCTTGCACAATAATTGATGATGATTGCACTCCAACATTACCTCCCATTGCCGCAATTAAAGGAATAAAAAATGCCATCTTAGGATTAATCCCTAAATCAACCTCATAAACTCCCATGACTAAAGCTGCTACGATACCTCCAAACAAACCTATAAATAACCATGGAATACGTGCACGTGTTAAAATCCATGCATTATCCGAAGATTCAACATCCTTGATAATACCAGAAACTAACTGGTAATCACGTTCTGCTTCTTCCCGAATAACATCTACTACATCATCGATTGTAATTCTACCTACTAACCGATTAAGTTGATCAACAACAGGTAAAGCTACCAAATCGTATTTATCCATAATATTGGCTACCTCATCTGATGAAGTATCTGTTTTAACTGAAATAACATCTGTATTAATAATATTTGAAATCTTTCTATTTGAAGCTGTTAGTAATAATTTCTTTAATGATAAAGTACCCTTTAGCACTTCTTTATCATCAATTACATAAACGTAATAAATTTCATCAATGTCTTCGGCTTGTTTACGCATTTCCTTTAGGCAAGTCATTATATTCCAGTTTTCATTAACTGTAATTAATTCCTTAGCCATTAATCCCCCAGCAGAATCCTCATCATAATTCAGCAAGTCAACAATATCGCCAGCTTGCTCTAAGTCATCAATATGCGATAATACCTCTTCCTGCTTCTCTTCTGGAAATTCACCTATAACATCTGCAGCATCATCAGAATCTAATTTGTCAATAAATTGGGCAATAACTTCACTAGGCAATACTTTAAGAAATCGTTCTCGATCATCTTCTTCGAGTTCGACTAAAACTTCAGCTGCAGTTTCAGAATCAAGCATTACGTGAATAAAACGTGCTTCGTCGACATTAAGCTCATCATAAATTTCTGCAATATCGGCAGGGTGAAGGTCTTTCACCATTGCGAATGCTTCAACTTCACCGCTTTTATCTATATTGTCTTTAAGTTGATCAATATATTCTTTAGTTAGTTCGAATTGCATAGCCATAACACTACATTTAGTAAATTATTCTTTATTGGGATCGATAAGATTTGTAAGACAAATAAAATCTTCAACGTTCAATTGCTCCGGACGCTTTCCAAAAATTTCATTATCAGTTGGTAAATTTAACAAAATACTTTTTAAAGAGTTGCGCAAAGTCTTCCTTCTTTGGTTAAATCCTAATTTTACAATTTTAAAAAACAAGTCTTCATTACAATCTAATACTTTCCTGCTATTTCGTTTTAAATGTATTACCGCAGAATTCACTTTGGGCGGAGGATTAAATACATTCGGACTAACTGTAAATAAGTAATCAATATCATAGAATGCTTGAAGAAAAACACTTAATATTCCATAAGTTTTATTGCCATGAGAAGCCTTAATTCTATCTGCAACTTCTTTTTGAATCATGCATACGACATTCATAACTATATCACGATTTTCAAGAACCTTGAAAAAAATCTGACTTGAAATATTATAAGGAAAGTTCCCTATAATAGTCAAAGATTCGTTAAAATAATCTTTGAGATTAAATTTCAAAAAGTTCTTAAATATAAGATTTTTACCTAACGATAGATAAGTTGCAGATAAAAATTCATACGCTTCAGAATCAACTTCAATAGCATAAAAATTTATATCATTTCTTTCTAGTAAAAGTGATGTTAGAACGCCCGTTCCTGGACCAATTTCTAAAACATTTTTCTGTTCTAATCCATCAATAGCATTAACTATTTTTCTTGCTATATTCTCATCTTTTAAAAAATGCTGACCTAAGCTCTTTTTGGGACGAACTGACATAATAATTATGAATGATAAATTACAAATTAAGAATTGTAAAGATCGAAAAACTTGAATCAATTTCAAACTTTCCCATTTCTTCTTATATCTTTGAAAGTCTTGAATGATGTATTAATGAAAAACAAAGTTAAAATTTTCGTAAGCGTATTACTAATAATACTTTCATACGGCTTTATTGTTTATAAAATCTTAACCTTCAAAGAATTAGAAGAGCTGTCTTTTTCATTTAGCTATATTAAATCTATAAATATTATAATACTAATTTGTGTTGTTTTATTTATGCCAGTGAACTGGGGTGTTGAATCTATTAAGTGGAAAACACTAATTGATAAGATTCAAATTTTAAGTTTTTCTAAATCTTTAAAAATTGTTTTTTCAGGAATAACTGTAGGTATTTTTACTCCAAATAGAGTTGGAGATATTGGAGGACGAGTTCTTTTTCTTGATAAAGGAAACCGAACATATGGAATTTTAGCAACCAGTATTGGAAGCTTTGCCCAGTTTTTGACTACTATTATTTTAGGAATTATTGGGTTTATATTATTTCTTTTTCTTTTTCCGGAAAAAACTATAATTAATCCAATATTTAATACAGCTACTGTTATTGGATTATTGCTTATGCTCATATTTTTGATTTGGTTCTACATTAATAATAAAAAGATCAAACCACTTTTAATGAAAATTTCTTTTTTTAAATCAAGGGTAACCCAAATTGATTATTTCTCAGAAATGAAAGTAAAAGCATTATTAAAAGTGCTTTTCTTAAGCATAATTCGATATATTATTTTTATAAGCCAGTTTTATTTATTACTTATATTTTTCAATATCAATATAAATATATTACAAGCTTATATTGCTATAAGTTTAGTTTATTTATTTACAACTTTAGTTCCAACAACCACATTAGTAGAGTTAGGAATAAGAGGATCGTTCGCCATATTTTTTATAGGGATTTTTTCAGAAAATGCTTTAGGAATAGTCTTGTCTACCACACTTTTATGGATTATTAATATAGCCATTCCTGCAATTATAGGATCTTTTTTTTTAGTTAAAAATAATCTTTGAATAAACAATTAAATAATTACATTTGTATAATTAAAGATAAATACATCTTTTATTCCTTAATGAACCATCGAAAACTCCTAAATATTGCATTTATTCTAAGTATTATAACTATTGTTTATAATATTGTTGAAGGAATAGTTTCAATATATTTTGGGATAAACGATGAAGCTTTGTCTCTTTTAGGTTTTGGAAGCGATAGTTTTGTAGAAGTAATTTCAGGTATTGGAATTGCACATATGGTTCTCAGAATGAAATTTTCTGAAATTGAAAAAAGAGATAAATTTGAAAGACAAGCATTAAGAATAACTGGTATAGGTTTTTATATATTAACACTGGGAATTTTTATAGGCGCCATTTTCAATTTAATTGAAAAAAACAAACCTGAAACAACAATACCAGGATTAATAATATCAGGAATTTCGATTCTAACTATGTTCTTTTTGATGCGATATAAATTAACGATTGGTAAAAAATTAAATTCGGATGCTATTATTGCTGATGCTAATTGTACAAAATCGTGTTTATACCTATCAATTGTTCTTTTGGTATCGAGTGGATTATACGAAATATTTAAAATAGGGTACATTGACATTATAGGATCTTTAGGTATTGCATGGTTTACTTTTAATGAAGGTAAAGAAGCTTTCGAAAAAGTAAGAAAAAACAAGATCGCTTGTTGTTGCAATGATAATTGCAATAATTAAAAATAAAATAAACAATTTTACATTTCGTTTGTTTATTAAAAACAAATCGGTTCTGGAAGCAGGGTTAATAACAAGGTAATTTTTCTCATAATCATTTTCTTTAACGCTTCTGGGGCCGATTTTATTTAAGATTAAGGAGGTTGTTATGTCATATTATATCAATAAAATAATTTCTTCCGATTTCGATACCGCAATTCGGAGAGTAACAGAACAATTGAAGTCAAAAGGATTTGGTGTTTTAACCGAAATAGACATAAAAAAAACGCTAAAGGAAAAATTAGATGTTGATTTCAGAAAATACAAAATTCTAGGAGCTTGTAATCCTCCAAACGCTTTTAAAGCACTTTCAAGCGAACCATATATAGGACTCATGTTACCTTGTAATATTGTGGTTCAAGAAACTGAAGACAAAAAAATTGATATATCTGCAGTAAACCCTCAGGCTTCAATGCAAGCAGTAAATAATCCAGAACTTGCTAGTATTGCAGAAGACATTAAATCAAAACTAGAAAGAGTAATAAATTCATTGTAAATTATGAAAACATTAAGATTTAAATCCAGCCTTAAATGTAACGGCTGCGTTAATGCTATTAAACCAGGTATGGATGCTATAAAAGAAATCCATTCGTGGAGGGTTTTTCTTGATGTTCAGGATAAGGTTATAGAAGTGGATTTTGATAATGCAGAAGAGGATAAAATAGCAAATGCAGTTCAAAATACAGTTAGTGAAGCTGGATATAAAATTGATAGATTGAAAGATTAAAAACAATTCATGAGTTTTAAGAAAGAAACATATCAGGTAGAAGGAATGAGTTGCGCTGTTTGTGCACAAAGTGTAGAATCTATGCTTTCTTCACAAAATGGAGTTAAATCAGCTAACGTGAATTTTGCTTCGGCTAGTGTTCTTGTTGAATTCGACGAAAAACAAGTTTCAGTTTTAGAATTTGAAAAGTCTATAGAAAGTATTGGATATAAATTAGTAATTGAGCAATCCGGTGATAATATCGCAAATGTTGCTGAAAAAGAAAAAAAAGTATTGAAAAAGGCCCAACATAAGGCCTTTTATTCAATTCTACTTGCGTTTCCGGTATTTGTAATATCCATGTTTTTTTCTAATATTCCATTTGCCAATTGGATAATGTTTGTTTTGGCAATTCCTGTTTTAGTTTGGTTTGGGCGCGATTTCTTTATTATTGCTTACAAACAAGCTAAACACAAATCAACCAACATGGATACTTTGGTAGCTTTAAGTACAGGAACAGCATTTTTATTTAGTGTTTTTAATACCATTTTTCCTGATTTCCTTATTTCAAAGGGAATAAATCCACACGTTTATTATGAAGCCGCAGTAATTATTATTGCACTGATATTATTAGGTCGATATTTAGAAGAAAAAGCTAAATCAAGAACTTCAGACTCAATAAAAAAATTAATGGGACTAAAAGTTAAAATAGCCCATGTAATTCGAAATAAGCAGGAACAAGACATTCCGATTGATGATGTTGAAATTGGAGACATACTAATTATACATCCTGGAGAACGAATACCTGTTGATGGTAAAGTAATTGAAGGAACATCTTTTGTTGATGAAAGCATGATTACAGGTGAGGCTATTCCTGTTGAAAAAATCGAAAACGATATTGTTATTGGGGCAACCATAAATAGTACTGGTAGTTTTAAAATGATTGCTGAAAAAGTTGGAAAAGACACCATGCTTTCTCAGATTATTGAAATGGTTAAAAATGCTCAGGGGAGTAAAGCTCCAGTACAAAAACTTGCCGATAAAATTGCATCTGTTTTTGTACCCACAGTTATTATTTTATCAATTATTAGTGCTGCTTTATGGTTTTTTTTGGGCCCAGAACCAAAAATAACTTATGCATTTGTAACTTTAGTTACAGTGTTAATTATAGCTTGTCCCTGTGCACTTGGATTAGCAACACCAACAGCTTTAATGGTTGGAATAGGGAAAGGTGCAGAAAGTGGAATCCTTATAAAAAACGCTGAAACACTTGAAACAGCTAAACAAATAGATGTAGTTGTAGTTGATAAAACAGGAACAATAACTAAGGGAAAACCTGAAGTTAACGAGATTGTTTGGCTTAAAAGTGATGTAAAACGTGACCAGATATTAGAAGACGTTTTTGCTATTGAGAAAAAATCAGAGCATCCACTTGCTGGTTCAATCGTAAAATATTTGAATCATTTATCAAATAGCAGTTTAAATGTTGTAAAATTTAATAGTCAAACTGGATTGGGAGTTTCTGCAAGCATTTATGAAAACGAATACTTAATTGGTAATTATCAATTAATGAAAGAAAACCAAATTGATATCTACGAAGAGCAAAAATATTTTAATCAGTTTGGAGATGAAGCACAATCTCAAGTATTTGTGGCAAAAAACAAATTGCTCGTTGCTCTAATTACTATATCAGATCAAATAAAAGATAGTTCGGTACGTGCTATTCGAAAATTGCATGAAATGAATCTTGAGGTTCATATGTTAACAGGAGATAATAACCGGACAGCTAATGAAATTGCGCGAAAAACCGGAATTAATAAGTATAGGGCAGAAGTTTTACCTAAGGATAAACTAGAATACATAATAGAATTACAAAAAAAAGGATATAAAGTGGCTATGGTTGGCGATGGAATTAACGACTCTCCAGCCCTTTCTCAAGCAGATATTGGAATTGCTATGGGACAAGGAACAGATATTGCTATAGAAAGTGCCGATATCACGTTAGTAAAAGGTGATATTGAAAAAATTGCTGCATCCTTGAAGTTGTCGAAAGCAACTCTCAAAACTATCAAAGAAAATCTTTTTTGGGCATTTATTTATAACATAATTGCAATCCCAATAGCTGCAGGAATACTATATCCTATAAATGGGTTTATGCTAAACCCTATGATTGCTGGAGGTGCAATGGCATTTAGCTCAGTTTCTGTAGTTCTTAATAGTTTGAGATTAAAATCAAAATCTATCTTTTAGCCATAAACTGCGATAAATACCTTAATTTTATTTTTTTAAAAGATCTATGGAATTTATCCTTAAAAATAAAAAACTGTTTGCTATATTTTTCTGGCTTTGGGTAGCGATAATTATTTATTTTACGTTAACCCCAAGCAGTCCTCAATTAAAAGTAGATCTAAACGAAAAAAGTTTTCGTTTAGATTATATAATGCATTTCCTTGTGTATTTCAGTCTTGCAATTCTTTATTTATTATGGAAAGCAGATAACTACTTAAATGTAAAATCAAAATACATCGTTTATTTTTTAATAAGTTCCTTAGTACTATCAGGTATAAGTGAATATCTCCAAACATACATTCCTGGTAGAACTTTTAATCCAATTGATTTTTATTCAAATTCTGCTGGAATTATATTTGGGATAATTGTTCCTAAATTGGTGTTAAAATAGATGATTTCTAATTCCAGACTCCAGCTATGGAAGTATTACAATTACTGCATTTACCATTAACAATATTGTTTTGTAAAATACGATAGCCTTTTCGTTCGATTGCTATTTTTTTACATTTTGGACACATTGTATTTTGAGCGTTTGATCCGGGCACATTCCCAATATAAACATATTTCAATCCAGCATCTAAGGCAATTTCGCGTGCTTTATTTAAAATATTAACTGGTGTTGCTGGTAAATGAGTTAATTTATACAATGGTGTGAATCGACTAAAATGTAATGGATAATCTTCAAATCCATTTTTATAAAGCCACTTGCACATGCGGCTAATCATATCTAAGTCATCCGTCCATTCAGGAACTATTAGATTTGTAATTTCTAAC
>JBHOSR010000006.1:0-48982 GCA_042584405.1 Bacteroidota bacterium | reverse complement strand
AAATTGTTTAAGGAAAAAATTGAAATGGATAATTTACCAGCATCTAATATTGTATTCTTAATCGATGTGTCTGGTTCAATGGATTCTCCTGATAAATTACCTTTACTTAAAAAAGCATTTAAACTTTTAGTTCAACAATTAAGAGAAGAAGATCGCGTAGCAATAGTTGTATATGCTGGCAGTTCTGGTTTAGTTTTACCTTCAACAAAAGGAGATAACAAACAAAAAATATTAGGTTCATTAGAACAATTGCATGCAGGTGGATCAACTGCAGGAGCTGCAGGTTTAAAACTTGCTTATCAGGTAGCGTCAGAAAATCTCATTGATGGTGGAAATAACAGAATCATTTTAGCCACCGATGGTGATTTTAATGTTGGACAATCAAGCAATGCAGAAATGGAGCGATTAATTGAAAAAGAACGTGAGAAAGGTATTTTCATCTCCGTGCTTGGTTTCGGAACAGGAAATTACATGGACGATAAAATGGAAATCATTGCAGATAAAGGTAACGGGAACTATGCTTATATCGACAACATCATGGAAGCTAAAAAAGTTTTAGTAAATGAGTTTGGTGGAACCTTATTTACTATAGCTAAAGATGTTAAGATTCAAATTGAATTTAATCCTGCACTTGTTGAATCTTATCGTTTAATTGGATACGAAAACCGATTATTAAACAATGAAGATTTTGAAGATGATAAAAAAGATGCTGGTGAGCTTGGTTCTGGTCATACAGTTACTGCGCTATATGAAATTAAGCTAGCAGAAAATGGTGCTTTGAAAAATAATACCTTAAAATATCAAACTACGAATTTAAATAATTTGGCAAAAGAAGGTGATGAAGTAGCAACCGTAAAATTCAGATATAAAAAGCCTGATGGAAATAAAAGTATACTATTAGAAGAAATAATTCCATATGCTGATAACTATATTAGTAATATGTCTGAAAACTTTAGATTTTCAGCTGCTGTTGCAAGTTTTGGGATGTTACTTCGTAATTCTGAATTTAAGGGTAATGTTAATTACAAATCTATTATTGATTTAGCTCAAAATGCAAAAGGCAAAGATGCAGAAGGATATAGAAGTGAATTTATTCAATTAATAAAACTATCAGAACACTTATAAATAATTTATTTTTCTTCACAATTTCGCTAAAGCTTAGTATTTTGCTCCTGTTTCCAATTTCGAAACAGGGTTTTTTTTATAAGTTAAGTATTTCTTTTGTTCTACTAAATTCTTGTTGTAAACTAGCTTGAATCAGTATTTCTTTATTCTCAATTGGGTGGCGAAATGTAATTTCTAATGCATGCAACATCATTGTTGTCATTCCAAATTTTTCCTTAAACAATTTATTTTGTTTGTTGCAACCGTGCGGTCGATCTCCAATTATTGGATGATGTATATGTGCAAAATGTTTCCGAATTTGATGAAACCTTCCAGTTTGTGGATAAACTTCAACCAAAGAATAACGAGATGTTTCAAACTTACCTAATGGAATTTCGATTTCTGATCGCTTTAATGTCTTGTATTCTGTTATTGCATCTTGAACTTTTCCTTTTTCATTTGTTAAAGGATAATCAATAATCCCAACATCCTCAGTAAAACCTCGAACGATTGCTAAATACTTTTTTCTAACTAAATTCTGAGCAAACTGCTGTTGCATTAAACTATTAAATTCCTGATTTAATGCAAATAATAAAACACCTCCAGTTTTTCGGTCAATTCTATGGCAAGGGTAAACAAACTGTCCTAACTGTTTTCTTAATACTTGAACCGCATAAGCTTCCGCTTCACCAACAAACGATGATTTATGTACTAACAACCCGTGCGGTTTATTGATGACAACTAATTGTATATCTCGGTATATAATCTCTAATTCCAACACTGAATTTTGATACAAATATCTGCTATTTATGCGAACTTAACTGCAGTTGGTTTTCAAATAAAGGCATTGATTTCAAATTAAACATTAAGAATTGGACGATTATTCATAGTAAATAACACTAACAAAGCAACAACTACGTTCATATTGTTAAAACAGGCATTTTTTGTATTTAAAATCCTAAATTATTGTATATTTATTTTTTTTTCTAAAAACCCTGCAATTAATATTAACCTATAAATTTAAAACTACTAGAAATGAGAAATAGAATTTTATCTTTAATCCTAGTAAGTGTAATAACCTTACTATGGTCTTGTAATCCTCAGTCCAAGTTTAAAGTTGATCAAACTTATCATGGATTTAAACTCATTGAAAAGAAATTTGTAAAAGAAGTAAATGCCAATTGTTTATACTTTTTACATGAAAAAAGCGGTGCTAGATTATTAAAAATTGATGCCGATGATGCCAACAAGCTTTTTAATATAGCGTTTAAAACAATTCCAGAACATGATTATGGAACTCCTCATATTCTGGAGCATTCAGTATTAAATGGATCGAAGAACTTTCCAGTGAAAAGTCCTTTTGATGTTCTAAGTAAAGGTTCATTAAGTACTTTCTTAAATGCACTGACAGGATCTGACATTACAACATATCCGGTTGCAAGTATGAACGATAAAGATTATTTTAACTTAATGCATGTATACTTAGATGCAGTTTTTAATCCATTACTTCACGAAGACCCAAGAATCTTAAAGCAAGAAGGTTGGCATTATGAGTTAGATGATGTTGATGGAGAAATTATGTACAAAGGTGTTGTTTATAACGAAATGAAAGGTGCATATTCGAGCCCTACAAGAGAATTAGGATACCAATCGTATAAAATTCTATTCCCTGATAACACTTATGGAGTTTCATCAGGAGGTTATCCAACGGCAATCCCTGGTTTAGATTATGAATATTTTAAGAATTTTCATAAAAAATATTATCATCCTTCAAACAGTCATATTTTATTGTATGGAAATGCTGATTTAGAAAAAGAACTTCAATTTATCGATGCTGAATATTTATCAAAATATGATAAATCTGATGAAAAAACTGAAATTCCATTACAAAAACCATTCGAATCCAGAAAATATGCAGAAGTACCATATGCTATTGCTGAAGGAAGTTCAGTAGAAGATAATACATTTTTAAGTTTAAATATTGTTACAGGATTAAACACAGATCAAGAATTAGTTTTGGCTCTGAATATTTTAAGAGAAGCATTGGTTAATCATGAATCAGCTCCAGTGCGTCTTGCACTTCAAGAAGCGGGTATCGGTAAAGAAGTAAGAGCATTTGTAGGTAATTCAAAGCAAAATGTTTTCGAAATTAGAGTTCAGAATGCTAATCCTGAGGATAATGATAAATTCGAAGAAATAATTTATGAAACACTTCAGAAAATAAGTGAAGTAGGTTTTGATCAATCTATGATAGAAGGCATTATTAACAGGATGGAATTTAATATGCGTGAAGGAAACACTCCTCAGAAGGGCTATATGTATCTTTGGGCATCGTACAAGGGATGGTTCTTTGCGAACAATCCATTCTTAGGATTAGAATTTGAAGCACCTCTAGCAAAGGTAAAAGAAGGAATCAATAATGGATTACTTAAAACAATTGTAAAAGAACAATTAATTGAAAATCCACACACATTGTTAATGGTATTAAAGCCTCAACCAGGATTGGAAAAAGAGCTTTCTGCAAAAATTAAAAAGGAATTAGCAGATTATAAAGCAAGTTTAAGTGAAGAAGAATTATTAAAGCTGGTTGAAGAAACAAAAGAATTAAAAGAATATCAGAAGAAAGAAGATTCTCCAGAAGCTTTAGCAACAATTCCAATGCTTTCTTTAGCAGATATTAGTCCAGAAATAGAATGGTATGATATTGAAGAAAAAGCGGTTTCAGAAATTCCTGTTTTATTCCATGAAGACTTCACCAACAATATATTATATGCAAATTTATATTTCGATTTACGTGCAATTCCACAAGAATTAATCCCATATGCTAATTTACTTTGTCAAATTATCGGATTAATGAATACCGAGAATTATACTTTTGGAGAACTTGATAATGCCCTAAATATTCATACTGGAGGATTCTACACTAATCTTTCCACATATTTAGAAGATTATTCAGATGAAAAAGTATTACCTTATTTTGTATTTACATCAAAAGCTTTTACAGAAAAAGGAAATAAATTATTTGAACTTGCAGCCGAAGTTATTAACACATCGAAATATGATGATCCGGAAAGATTGAAAGATGTTTTAGTTCGTCATCAATCGAGAGTTGAAGCTAATGTTAAAAATAATGGAATTTATTATGCAATGGATCGTTTGCGATCTTATTATTCAAATGAAGGTATGTTTGATGAGCTAACTGACGGCTTAGAATATTACAATTTTATTACAGATATAACTGAAAATCTTGATGCTAAAAATAAAGAGGTAAGTGAAAAGTTAATACAAACTGCTAATATACTCTTTAACAAAAAAAATATGACAGTTGCAGTAACCTGCTCTAAAGATCAGTATCCTGCTTATATTGAAGCTTTACAAACTCTTATTTCAACATTACCTGAAGGTGAAGGACAACAATATGATTGGAAATTTGAACACGATATTAAAAACGAAGGATTAATGTCAGCATCCAAAGTACAATATGTAATTAAAGGTTACGACTTTAAAAAGCTTGGTTATGAGTGGAATGGAAAAATAAGAGTAATGAATCAAATTCTTTCAAGAGAATGGATTCGTCATCAAGTAAGAGTTATAGGTGGTGCATATGGAGGTTTTACAGGATTTAATCCTTCAGGTGAGGTTTATTTTGGTTCTTATCGCGATCCTAATTTAAAAGAGACATTAGAAAATTACGATGCTTCACCTAAATTCTTAGATGAATTTGAAGCTGATGAAACAAAGATGACTCGTTTTATTATTGGCACAATTTCAAGAATGGATGGACCAACAACAGCTTCTCAAAGAGGTAATATTGCTATTAGAAGGTATTTTACTAAAACTACGGCTGAAGAATTAAAAGCTGAAAGAAATGCTGTTTTAACAACTACAATAGAAGATGTTAAAAGTATGAAAAAAATGGTAAGCGATGTTCTTGATCAAAATGCGATATGTGTATACGGCAATGCGGAAAAGATTAAAGAAAACAAAGATTTATTTAAAGAGATTTTACCAATTACAAAATAAATATTAGAGATACCTATTAATAAAAAAGGCACGAGATTATCGTGCCTTTTTTTTATCTTATCAAAGTTTATTTCTTATTTAAAGGTTGGTCAACTCCTAATCCGTATTTTTTATCATTGCGTTTAAGCATTAAGCCAAAGAATAAGCCAAAGAATCCAAGAGCAGCAAACATTAATATTGTATAAGTATAATTTAGCACCTCAGGATTACCTGGATTCGTAGCATCTAATATCATACCTGCTAAAATTGGAAATCCCCACAAACCTAGATTTTGAATTGAATACATTAAACCGTAAGCAGTTCCAATTTGTTTTTCTTCAACTAATTTCACCATAGTCGGCCACATCGCTGCAGGAACCAATGAAAATGAAATTCCTAATAATATCATCGGAACGTATGGAGGGAAATTCGTTAAAGCAAATGTTAAATGAACTATAAGTAATACAAGAGAACCAAAAGTCATTACCGAAGCCGCACGACCAAGTCTGTCAATTAAAGCACCGAAAATCGGAGTAAAAATCATTGTTCCTAAAGGCAATAGCGATGTTATTCTTCCACTTACTACATCGGATAATCCAAATTTATTAGCAAAAAAATCAGGAGCAAATGCAACAAACGGAAAAACTGCTGAATAAAAGGTAACACATAAAAGTGCAATAAAAATATAGGCCCTGTTTGTTAAAATATCCCATACATCAGAAACTTTAAATTTATCCTTTTCAGTTAATAATACTTGCTTTTCATTAACCTCTTTATCGTACTTAATATCAAAAAGCATATAAATAATAAACGCCAGCAATCCGACGCAAACTAATATTCCAGCAAGCCATACAGCTGTATCAAGCGTTTTACCTCCATTAGCTAATACAGGAGATAAATTTAATGCTGCAAAAGTACCTAACCTTCCAAATCCTACTTTTAAACCAAAAGCAAGAGCCAGATCTTTTCCTTTAAACCATTTTACAAGAATTTTACTTATGACAACAATACTTGTTTCAGCTCCTAATCCATAAAAGAACCTACCTAACAGCATCATTTTTAATTCTGGCGAATAATTAGGTAAAAAGGAGCTCATTAATCCATATCCTAAACCATCCTGATACATATCTGATGCTCCATAAGCAGTCAATACAGCCCCAAAAGCCATAAAGAAAATAAACATAAATCCTGTTCGGCGAATACCTAATTTATCTAAAATTACACCTCCAATAACCGCCATTAATAAAAAGGTGTTAGGTATAGAATAAAATGCCACAAATAACCCATACTGAGTATTTGAAAAACTAAACTCCTGTACTAATAATTCCTTTAAAGTTGAAAATGCATCGTAGAAATAATAATTAACTGATAAAATAAAACCAACGAGAATAAGAATTCCCCAACGTAAATATTTTGATTCAGAAAGTCTTTTAGACATAGTAAATTCGTTTTTTAATTTAAGAAACACAATTATACAAATAAAAATGAAAAAAGCTGCCCCAATGGACAGCTTTTCATTTATCTGAATTTTAGAATATTTTATTTATCTTCTCCACTTGGAGCATCTGCACCAGAAGGTAATTCAAGTCCATATCCTTGTTTCTTATCTGCCTTTTTAAGCAAAAATGCTAAAAATATAGCTAAGATTCCCAAACCTACTAGCATTAATATAGGTGTTGTATAATTAAATGGAGGTATTTCACCTGTTACAATCTGCATTTCTTGCAAAACATTACTAATCTCTAAGTTGCTCATCCCCTGTGCTTCTAAAGAATTTCTTGTCGATTCGAGTTGTGCAACAACCTCAGGATTAGCTTTATCAAGCACCCAACCTATTCCTTTAAAGAAAGCATTTAATCCCCAATTCTGAATAGTAAACATGGCAGCATATGCAGTTCCCAATCGATTTTCTGCAACAATTTTAGCCACTGAAGGCCACATTGCAGCAGGTACGAGCGAGAATGCAACACCTAATGAAAGTAAACCTAGATAACCGAGTAAAGTACTATTAAATACTGATAGTGCTAAGTGAGCAAAAATTAATAACAATGCACCTAATATCATTAATGATGCTGCTTTCCCTTTTTTATCAACAATATTTCCAAAAATTGGAGTAAATAATATCGATCCTAGCGGAATTAAACTGGCTGTTTTAGGGCCATTCTTCAACCAGACCCCTAAAGTGTCTGATAATGAGTAAATAAAAATAATAAATAATCCTAATATTATGGATACTGCAATAAACTTATTGCTCTTTTTCTTAATATTTGATGGTACTAAAGTAATGGCCAGAGCAAAAAAGAATAATCCTAAAAATATAGATAAATTACCCAATGCTTTACTACCAAACAAAACGATGGTAGCACTTTCAGGCATATCATAAGTAAAATTGAATTTATTAATTAAAAGATCAGGAGCATACTGCATAAAAGGAAACACTGCCGAATAGAATGTTACACAAAGTAATGCAATGAAAAGAAATGATCTGTTTGTTATAAGTTTAATTAAATCCGAGAATTTAAATTTCTCATCTTCTGAATCGTCTGTTTGTCCTTTTAACTGTTTGTCAAGTTTTGCGTCAAAAATAATGTAAATGAGAAACATTATTAAACCAACACCTATTAGTGTAGCAGCAAAATTTACAGCTGGAGAAACTACTCCTTGGCCAATATCAATTGATAAAGCCTGTCCTAATGTTGATCCTAAACGGCCAAATCCCATATTAATAGCCATAGCCAATGCAAGTTCGTAGCCTTTGAACCATTTAACAACTGTACGCATTACAATAACGCAAACTATTTCCAAACCAGAACCAAATAATAATCTTCCGATCATCATTACCCACAGTTGGTGTGAAGTATCTGTTGAAAATGTACCAGCAGCTCCTAAGGCGGTTAATGCAGCTCCTACAGTTGCTAATAATCCAAACACAATTCCTGTTCTTTTTATACCCCATTTATCGAGGATGATTCCACCAATTATGATCATTCCGAATACATTAGCCCAGGTAGTCCACTGAATTAATGTTCCAAACTGACTACTTGTAATACCCATTTCGGTAATCATTAATGGCTTAATACCTGAAAAGAAATCTTGAAACCAATATGTGCCAAATGTTAATCCACTAATCAGAATTAATACAATCCAACGTATTCCGGCCGAATCTTTAATTGTCTTTTTAATTGCTTCAGTCATAATTTTAAATCTTAACTATAATAATTTACTAATTTATTTAAAAGGTTGATATTTTAACTAATAATTGTCAAATTTAAATACGGAATCAAAAATACAAAAAGGCTGCTCATAATTGAACAGCCTCTTATATTTTTTTTATAAATATTATTTCTCAATATTTGGTAATTCAAGTCCATAACCTTTTTTCTTATCTTCTGCTTTAAGTAAGAAAGCAAAAACAATAGCAGATAATGCACAAGCAATAAATATTAACCAACTAGTTTCATAGTCCCAAGGTAAAATCTCACCTGCAGCTTTTAATTCGTCCATCTTTTCTGCAATTGCTCCATTATCTAGTCCCATTGCTTCAAATTTCATACGTGCTTCTTCAATTTTAGTAACAGTTTCAGGATTGGTCTTATCAAGTACGAATCCTAATAACATTGGTACTCCTGATAAACCAATATTCTGTACCCAGAAAATCATAGCATATGCTGTACCTAATTGCTTTTCAGGAATAATTTTTGGAACAGAAGGCCACATTGCAGAAGGTACAAGAGAAAATGCAATGCCTAAAATCACTACCATTACAATAGCAACATAAACACTATTAAGAGAAGGTATCCAGAGAACAGTATGTACAAGTAATAACATAAGAGCTCCGATCATCATAATAGTAGCACCTTTCCCTTTTCTATCGTATAGATTACCAAAGAAAGGAGTTAAAAACAATGTGCCAAATGGCAACAAACTAGGTATCATCCCAGCCTTTGATGGATCAATACCAAATTTATTAACCATTAAATCTGGTCCAAATTTATAAAATGGGAATACAGCAGAATAGAACAGAACACAAAGTATAGCAATATACCAAAATCCCTTGTTTGTTACAATCATAACAATATCTTTCAAACGGAAAGGTTCCTCTTCCTCTTCTTCACCTGTGTAATCTTGCTTATCTAATTTTATATCCATCATATAATAAACGATGAAAGCTAACAAACCTATAATTAAAAGTAAAACACCTATTCCAACTGGTGCAGAAATAGAATAATTTTTAGCAATCATATAACTAAAAGCTAAAGCACCAAATGAACCCAAGCGAGCACTTGCCATTTCTAAGCCCATAGCTAAAGCCATTTCTTTACCTTTAAACCATTTTACAATGATTTTGGAAACTGTTATACCGGCATATTCAACTCCAATTCCAAAAATTCCAAATCCTGCAAAAGCAATTACAACCTGTGTTTTTACTTGCCATCCAAATATATTTAATAGAGCATCAGGATCACCATATTTAATCGCATAAAACTTTATTGCAGCCCCTACAAGCATAATTAAGGCAGCCGTGATTGCTGAAAATCGGATTCCTAATTTATCAAGAAGAACTCCAACAACAATTAACATTAGAAGAACAACATTAAAAACTCCATACGCGCCAGTAACTATACCAAAATCAGAACTAGTCCACCCTAACTGAGACTCAAGCATTGGTTTTAATGGTGAAATAATCTCTTGAAATAAATACCCTGTCAACATTGTAAAAGATACAATACCCAATGCGACCCAGCGTGCAGTCTTAGAATCCCTAAGCGTTTGTTTTATTTTTTCAGTCATAATTATTTTGATTTGTTATTTTATTTCAAATTACCATGCGAATATAAAATAAATCACTATTTAAAAAAATGATTTGATCTAAATATGAACGTAAAACATCAAAATGTTATTAAAATATTGTTAATAAATTACAACAAAAAAAGCTGATCCCGAAAATTATCTGGACCAGCTCTTAATATCTATAATTAGAATTTATTATTGTCGAATATAAATCCAAGATGATGGTTCAATAGCCTCACGAGCTTTACCTAGCTCAACTACTGCTTCTCTCCAAGATTTAAAAGCTCCAATGCTAACCATTTGGAAATTATAGCTATTAGTTAATAATTCCGTTTGATATCCTTTTTTTCCTATAAAATCGTTATATGCTGTTGCATATTTAGGAGTTTTAAAACTTCCAACTATTACATGGAATTTATACAATCTTTTACGTTCTTCCTCTGCCTTTTTAATAGAATCTTTTCGTGCTTGCTCTTCTTTTTGCTTTTTAATTTTAAGTGCTTTCGCAGCCTTTTTTGCTTTAGCAATACTATCCTTTTTATGTTGTGCTTCAATCGCAGCTTGCTCAGCACGTTTTTTCTTACCAAACATATTACAACCCGAACTAAGGGCTACTAATAAACTTAATATAATTACAATATTTCTCATAAAATTAGTATTAAAGGTTGATTTTGAGTTTATGCTACAAAGATATATAAAAATAAACCACCTAATCAAAAAAAAACTTATAAAATTCTGAACATAAAACGCTTATAAAAAAATAGTTCGTTTTATAACTAAATAGCAAAATCGTAATACTCTGATTTACTGCGCAAAATACCAATTAAATTAACTTGTATTAGTTGGTATAAAATGTTTTTTTTAAATTGTGACACTAAACAAAAAATTATCTCATGACTTCAATTATAAATCTTTTCGAAAATAGTGTGCAAAAATTTGCAAACAATACCTTTTTATGGGAAAAGAAAACGAATGAATACGAATCAACGACATATAAGGAAGTACTTGAACAAGTAAAAGTATTTTCAGCTGGTTTAATGAGTTTGGGTATTAAAAAAGGGGATCGTGTTGCATTACTTTCCGAAGGGCGTAATTTGTGGGTAGCAAGTGAATTATCTATTTTATATACAGGTGCAATTAATGTCCCGCTTTCAATTAAACTTGATGCCGGTACTGATTTAAAATTTAGATTAGAGCACTCAGGATCTAAAATGATTATTGTTTCTAATAATCAATCGAGTAAAGTAAAACAGATAAAAAAAGATTTACCGGAGCTTGAAAAAATAGTTTATCTCGATCCACAAGAAAGTTATGAATCAAATGAAATTTATATTGATGATGTAATAAAAAAGGGAGAAGAATATTTAAAAGAAAATCAAACGACTTTCGAACAAATTAAAAACTCAATTGAACCAAACGATTTAGCCAATATCAGTTACACTTCAGGAACTACAGCCGATCCAAAGGGAATTATGCTTACACACAGAAACTATACAGCGAACGTTGAGCAAGCATGCAGTTTAATGGATATTCCTGAAAGTTATAAAACTTTATTAATACTTCCTTTAGATCACTCATTCGCACATACGGCAGGAATATATAGCTTTATGGAATATGGGGCTAGTCTGGCCTTTGTGCAGAGCGGGAAATCTGGAATGGAAACCTTAAAAAATATTCCAGTAAATATTAAAGAAATCAAGCCAAATCTATTATTAAGTGTTCCTGCACTAGCTAAAAATTTTAAAAAGAATATTGAAAAAGGTATTCAAGACAAAGGTGCAACTACTGAGAAATTGTTCAAGCTTGCATTAAATCTTGCATACAGTTATAATAAAGAAGGATACAATAAGGGAGGAATTCTTCATTTCTGGAAAAAACCATTAATAAATCTTTTTGACAAAATATTATTTAGTAAAATTAGAGCAGGATTTGGTGGTGAGATCGACTTCTTTATTGGTGGTGGTGCATTACTAGATATTGATTTACAAAGATTTTATTACGCTATTGGTATGCCAATGTTTCAAGGTTATGGATTATCAGAATCGGCACCTATAATTTCATCAAATTCAATGAAAAAGCATAAGTTAGGATCATCAGGTTATTTAGTTTCTAATCTTGATCTTAAAATTTGTGATGATGATGGCAATGAATTACCTGTTGGAGAAAAAGGCGAAATAATTGTTCGTGGTGAAAATATTATGGTAGGTTATTGGAAGAACGAAAATGCAACTAATGAAACATTAAAAGATGGATGGTTACATACTGGCGATTTAGGTTACATGGATAAAGATGGATTCCTTTATGTTTTAGGAAGATTTAAAAGTTTACTAATTGGAAATGATGGTGAAAAATATAGTCCTGAATCTATTGAAGAAGCATTGGTTGAGCAAACAAAATACATAGATCAAGTAATGCTATTTAATGATCAAAGTCCATATACTGTTGGGCTAATAGTGCCTAGAAAAGAAACTTTAAAAAAATATGTAAGAGAGAGCAGCATGGACATTGGATCTGAAGAAGGTCAAAAACTCGCTTTAAACATTATTCAAGAAGAAATTGATGATTTCAAGAAAGGCGGCAAATTTGAAGGGCAGTTCCCAGAACGATGGCTTCCTGCGGCCATTGCTGTGCTTAACGAACCTTTTACTGAAGACAACAAGTTAATTAATTCAACTCTTAAAATGGTTCGCGGTAAAATTGTCGAGTATTATAAAGAACGCTTAGATTATTTATTCACACCAGAGGCAAAAGAAATAGAAAATAGTAAAAATATTGAATCTGTATCTAAATTTTAACATGTAAAGACAAATAAATTCTGGGCTCTATTTCTAACCATATTTAATATTTTGTGCAGAATTATTAATTCTTAAATGATAAGTTAAATAATTTTTATTAACTTATCACTCCAATCTTTGAACTAGTAATTTTCTGATTTATGATTTCAAAATTTAAATCAACAATACTGATATTTCTGGTGTTTTTCTGTTTTTCAGAAACATACTCACAGAATGGCACTCCATTTCTTACACATTTTAAAGAATGCAAAGAGATTGAAACACAGAACTGGGCCATTAGTCAGGACAATCAAAATGTTATGCTCTTTGCTAATAGAAGAGGTATACTTACATTCGATGGCCAAAACTGGGATATTATAAAACTTCCATTTATTCCTTTTGCTCTTAAAAAAAGCCCATTAGATAATAAAGTGTACGTTGGGGCAAATAATAATTACGGATACTTAGAAAGAAACTCAAAAGGATTTATTGAATATAAATCACTTTTATCCGACACCCTAGATATTGGTATTATTACAAAAATTATTTTTACAGATACTACCATTTTCTTTTACGGAGAGAACACAATAACGCGCCATTCAGCTACTAATCCAGAAATTTTTAAACGATGGCAAGCCAAATCCTCTAAGCCATTTACCGGAATGTTTAATACACAAAAGAACACCTTTTTTAATGTACATGGCGAAGGATTATATCGATTAGAAAGTGATACATTATTCCCTATTGTTACCGGTTACTATACAGAAAATAGTGAGATTCTATTTAGTCTACCATACAATGATAAAAGAGTATTGGTTGGAACCGACGATAGTAAGTTATATACTTTTGATGGAATCAAGTATTATAGCTTTGATATAAATGACGAAGGGTATTTACAGGAAAGTATTTTAGCTGATGGTCAAATAATCTCTGATACTTTATATGCTTTCGGAACGTTATATGGTGGCGTTGAGATCGTTAATAAGAAAACTGGAAAAATTGTTTATACAGTTAACTATCAGAATGGATTACCCGATGATGAAATATATGCACTAGGATTAGATAATAATAACGGACTATGGGTAACTCATGAATTTGGTGTTAGCAGGGTTGATTTCAGTTTACCCATACGAAATTATACTACTTATCCTGGAATTAAGGGAAACCTTATTTCATCGCTGTGGCACAATAATGAATTATATGTAGCAACGAATGAAGGTGTGTATTATCTTTCTGAAGTGAAAGATTTTAATGAAATAGATGTATGGGTTAAAACCAGCCCTGTTCATAGAAAAACTTCAACTGCAAGCAAATCAACCACTGAAAGTACAAAAACCCAAGAATCAGAAGTTAAAAAAAGTGCGAAAAAGTTATTCTCTAAAATCTTTGCAAAAAAAACAGAAAAAGAGAAAGATAAAGAGATAAAACCTGAAACTTCAGAAAAATCAACAGTAAAACCTAAAAAGACAACAACTAAACCAAGTTATGTTAAAAAGACTGTTAGTAAGTTGAAATCAATTAATTATATATTTAAGAAAATTGAAGGTTTAAATGACAAATGTAATCAACTAGTATCTACTGATCATGGAATTTTGGCTGCAACAAACGATGGATTATATCATATAATTGATCATAATGTAAAAGAAATTGCAGGTAACCGGTATATAAACCAGATTAGTAACAAAACTAGCAACGCAAGCTATTTTATTTCTGCTGCAGATGGCCTTTTCTCAATTGTTTATAAGAATAAAAAATGGCAACCCGAATATCGTTTTGTGGATTTTAATGAATCTATTTTTACTATCAATATTTTAAATGAAAACAAAGCGTGGTTAGGTGGTGATAATCAAGTTTATTCTTTTTTAATCGATTCGCTAGGAGAACCTAAAAATTTTGAGTTTTATTATGTAAAAACTGATTTCCCTGAGAATTACCAGCTTGATTATTTTAATGATTCGTTGTTTTTATTTCTTGAATCAGGCCTTTTTTATTATGATACAAAGATTAATTCCTTTGAGCAATACAAACCAGAACATATTGATTTAGGATCAAGGTATAAATTCTTATTAAATCAGCAAAACTATCCATGGATAAAAACTGATAATCAGTGGATATGTTTAAACTCCAACAATGTTTGGTCAGAACAAGAAAAATCTATATTGAAATTATTCGATGATATTTCATCAATTGTTTCTGATGAAAACCAAAATATCTGGATAATAAATAACAACAATCAGTTATATAAAATTGATCATTCCAAATTTAGAGTACTTAGTCCTGATTTTAATATATTCTTTAATAAAATTAAAAACGAAGAAGGCAACATATTTGAACTTTCTGATTTAACATTCAATCCTGAAAACAAAGCCATTTATGTTAGAATAATTGCTCCTTACTACATTAAAAAAAGCTCAACTCAATACCAGTATTATGTTGAAGGATTAATGAACGATTGGTCTGAATGGAATACAAATCAAGATATTAACTTAATAGTAGAATCTGGCACTTATACATTGCATGTGCGTGCTAAGGACATTTGGGATAATAGGAGTGAAATAAAATCAGTTCAATTTACAATTAAACCTCCATTTACAGAAAGTTTTTGGTTTTATGTTTTAATAGCAATAGCAGCAATTGGTATTTTTATAGGAATTTCTAAAATAAGAGAACGAAAACTTATTCACGATAAGCGAATATTGGAACAAAAAGTAAAAGAACGTACCATAGAAATTCAGGAAAAAGCTGAAGAAATAGAAGCTCAACGGGATGAAATAACTGTTCAACGTGATGAAATTCTAAACCAAAAAGAAGAAATAACTGCAAGTATAAACTATGCAAAACGTATCCAAAATGCAGTATTACCATTAAAAGATCATTTTGAAAAAGCATTTAGTGATCATTTCATCATGTTTAAACCTCGTGATATTGTAAGTGGAGACTTCTACTGGATTGCAGAGGATCAGGATAAATTATATTTTACAGCTGCCGATTGTACAGGACACGGAGTACCGGGAGCATTTATGAGTATGTTAGGAGTTTCATCATTAAATGAAATTTTTGGTAACGAAAATAACAATATTACTGCCAACAGAATTCTGGAATTACTTCGTGAAAAAATTAAGTTTTCGTTGCATCAAACTGGTAAAGAAGGCGAAAATAAAGATGGAATGGATATGGCCATGTGTATATATCATAAAAAGAAGAAAATGATTGAATATGCAGGTGCATATAATCCACTATATTTAATAAGAAATGGCGAATTACAAGAATATAAAGCTGATAGAATGCCTATAGGTATTTACCATGTTGAAAAGGAAAACTTTACCAATCATGAAATTAAAGTTAAAAAAGGTGATAACATCTACATTTTCTCCGATGGTTATGTTGATCAGTTTGGGGGTCCAGCCCAAAATAAATTCAAGAGTGTAAATATGAAAAAGCTATTGGCTGAGATTTGGGATAAACCAATGAATGAACAGAAACAAATTTTAGAAGATAGGTTCAATAAGTGGAAAGGCAAATTGGATCAGATTGATGATATAATTTTTATCGGAATAAAATTCTAGAATAAATCCTGCATTAAGCAGGATTTATTTTTTATCTCTATGAACAGTATCTGGTGAAAAAGCGGGTAAACAAATTGCAACATATTCCGCTCCTCCCTCAAATGGGGTGCTATATTGTACCCATTCATCTTTGCCAACCAATATACCTTGACCAGCTATAACATGATATTCTTCTTTAATAGTTTTAACCTTTAATGTACCCTTTAAAACTACTGTGTACTCATCAAACTCAGGTTTCTGACCTGGTTCCTCCCAACCTTCCGGACTTTTCATTCTGGCTATACTCACATCAGAGGTATTACTATTTACTCTTCCAAAGTACTCTTCAATAATCTTTTCTTTTGTTCCGGCTGCTTTTATAATCGAGGGCGAATTTATAAGTTTAATCATAATAATTTAGTTTGATTTAGGAAAAAAATAGATTAAGGGTTCATCAATTAGAGCTCTCCAATTACCCCAAGAATGACCTTCGTTTACTTCTTTGTATTGCAATGGATAATCTTTATCATCAAAAACAATCTTCATAGCTCTTGCTCTTTCCTCAGTATCGTGAATTACACCAGTACTCATATATATTTTTAACGGAAGTTTTGCTGAATTACTATAATTGCTAATTATATTATCATCAAAAGCTGGAGAATGAATTCCAATTAAATGGAAAATATCACTTTTTGTATAACCAAAATATGCAGAATTCCATCCGCCTAGTGAAGTCCCAAGTATTGCTCTAGCATCGGCAGATGGATTAGTTTTATAATTTGCATCAATTTCTGGAACTAATTCATTAGCAACAAAATTTGCATAGTTAATATTAGCTGTATACTCGTCACCACGCCTGTTATTATTTAGATTCCCGGGTTCACGAGGATCAATGAAAACTGCTATTACCGGATCAATCTGATTGTTATAAATTAAGTTGTCTAAAACAATTATCATAGCACCTTTCTCATCATCGGCGTATTCATGCCCGTCGGTAACATAGATTACAGGTAAGTTTGATAATCCATCATACCCATAAGGTGTATACACTTTATACTGTACGGTATAATTTAAATTTGCAGGAATACTCTGAATCTGAAAATTATCACTAAAAGTTCCTCTATTAACTCCTTCCTGTAAAATGGTTTCCTCAGGAAATTCCCAGTTTGGCATTCGTAATTCTGAGTTTGGACCAAATCCACTCATTTGCGTGTAGTTATTTCTAGGATCTAGAATCCAGCTTCCATCCTTTACAATTTTATAGTCTAAACGAGCGTCTAAAGGAAATTTCTTTTCTAAAATCCATAAATTGGTATTTCCAATTTCTGTTCCCTGGCAATCTGAAGATGAAACACTCCAACCATTAAAATCTCCAGCCCAACTTACTGAAAAATTATCACCATAATATAAAAAGCATACCGAATCTTCAAAAACGAAAGGAATTTGATTTCGACCTTCTAAAGTGTCAAGTAGGTCACTATATATGTTATCATTATTTATTGGAGGGCTTTTTGCTAAATCAGTTAATGCTATTTTAAATTCATAAAAAGATTCAAAAGTAAAATCATTTACTTGATTATTAGGATTATCACTTAAATCATCGCAACCAACTAAAACAATCATTGTTAAAATTAATACCAACTTTTTCATATATAATATTTTACATTTAAACATACTAAGTTAATTATAAATCCATAAAAACTAAATTTGTAATTTTAATTGATTACCACTTATTTAGTTCTTAACTTTACTCTTACTTTTTCAAGCAGCCTATTATTAACTTAAAACTTAAAAGATGAAAACAGCAGTTAAACTTTTACTACCACTAATTTTATCTATCTTCTTTGTAAGAGGTTATGCACAAACCGAAAATCAACAGAACAGTCAATCTATTAACTTCAGTAAACTTGGAAATGTTGTGCCTGGTAAATTAATATTTAAAAATGGAGACATTTTAGAGAAAAAAATTAAGTACGACAATCCTGAAGATCTTAAGAAACTTGAAGGTGAAATCTATTACGATGAACCAAGTCAAATGGCATTTGGTAGCGCTTATAAAGACAGACTTGAGTCGTTTGAAATTGATGGTCATGTATGGAAAAGAATAACCCATAAAGGAGATGAACAGTTTGGAATTGTGCATGTTGATGGAGCCGTACAATATTACAGTGTATTTAGAATTCCCATGGCAAGAGTAACAGGTGATTATCAGGAACAATCATACGTAAGAAAACTTGATGAAGAGCCAATTTCGGAAGGAGTATTTATGTTAAAATACAAAAAAACCATGCTATCATTAATGTCTGACAACGAAGATATAAAGACTAAGATTGAGAATAAAGAAAAAGGATATAAAAACTTTTTAACCTTTAAAAAAGTTGCTAAAGAATATAATGACTGGTATTCAGCAAATCATCCCGAATAAATATTACTTTCAGAATATTTTTTATTAAAATGGCTGTTTTTTTTAGACAGCCATTTTTTCATAATAACCTTAAAAATCCTTATTCGAAATATTCAAATGCATCAATTATATCCAAATAAATACCATCGAAACCTGAGTCAAGTATTTTATCCAAGTATGCATTAGAATTACCATAGATAATACTTTGCCATTCTTGTTCCCAATATTTTACTTTGTAATTTCCTTCCCAATCAGGGTTTTCAGCTTCAATCCATTCAGGTTTAGATGTATTCCAAGCTACTTGCCAATAGTAACGATAATCTTCTGCTTCTCCTATACTCATATATGAAATTACTAAGCGTGAACCACCATTTTGTTTTATTTTAAGTTGTGCTACATCATTAAAAGTAAGTAGATCATCATTAAAGAAACAATCGATTATAATTACATCGTAGTTAGTTGCTGAAAGGGCATTTATAAATGCTTGTTTCGTTGCAAAAGCTTCTGGATTCAGTAAATATAGAAAGTTCTTTGTTTCAGCGAGAGACGTTATATTTGAACTATTTATGTTAATAGGTTGTAAAGGATAATCAGGAATTACATTTAATTCCCGATCGGGAGCAGCAAATGAGACATATCCTTTTAAAGCATTTTGCGCATATGAATCGTCCATTTTAGATTCAGTCCAACAATAATCGGTAGTTAAAACTTCAACAGAATTATTCTCACAAATATCAAGAAAAGCAATCATATAGTTTTTTTCTGAAGAAGGAGTTGCTATATTATCGTCATCGTAACCATAAAACAAATCCTCGCGACCTACTCCATCAACGGCAGTTAAATAGGCTGTTGCAGGAGAACCTTCTTCTTCTCCATTCAGAGTAACAAGTTCTTGACCATTTTGTGGAATAACAACAAAGTTTGCATTTTCCGCTTTTGCGTATTGACTAATTCCAATTACAAAATCACGCATTTCTTGTTTAAAATCAAGATTATAATCTGGAGTATCCTCTTCTTCAGAACATGATAATAAAAGAAGTAAAACCGAAAGTAAAACTAATTTATATTTCATAATCATTCAATTTATTATTAAAACAAGTTACGATTTTAATCTGATAAAATATAAACGATTTATTATCAAATAAGTAAAAAATGGACAGTACGATTAGTTATTAGAGTAAAAGTCTTTCTTTAAGTTTGCCTTTAAGAAAAGATAACCTAGGGTTGCAGCTATGAGAGAGCCAAGTAAAATTCCAATCCTTGCCTGATTTAGTATAACAATATCAGTATATGCCAAACTACTTATAAATAATGACATTGTGAATCCAACACCCCCCAGCATTGCTATCCCCAAAATATGCTTCCAATTAACATTTTTAGGTAAAGTTGCTATCCCTATTTTCACGGCAATATACGAAAACAAAAATATACCGGTAACTTTTCCAAGTATAAGGCTAGTGCTTATATTTACAGTAAGTTCATTAAATATTTCAACGTTCAGGTTTCCAAAAATAATTCCTGTATTAGCAAAAGCAAATAATGGCATTACAATAAATGTAACAAAATCATGTAAAGTATTTTCTAATGTTTGCAATGGACTTAATGCACTTTTAATATATTTTCCCATACTATTTAACGAAATTATTTGGGATTTGCTTAGTACAATCGAATTCTCGCTTGGTTTGCTATTTAAATCCTGCATAAAGTTTATCAATTTATTATTTAAATCTTCTATAGGCACTCTTCTTTTTAAAGGAATAGTAAATGCTAATAATACACCTGCAATTGTTGGATGAACACCCGACATAAGAAATAAATACCAGATTATACTTCCGGTTATCATATAAATTGAAACCTTCTTAACATGTAGTAAATTAAGTATTATTAGGAATACAAATAGCAATGCAGCGATAATTAAACTACTCCACAATATTTGTTCGCTATAAAAGCAAGCAATAACCAAAACAGCTCCAATATCATCAACAATGGCAAAAGTTACAAGAAATACTTTTAAAGCAATTGGAACTCTTTTACCTAATAAACTTAATATTCCAATTGAAAATGCGATATCGGTGGCCATTGGAATTCCCCAACCTTGCGATCCAACCCCGTCCTTATTTAGAATAGTAAAAAAAGTTATTGGTAAAATCATTCCTCCAATTGCAGCAATTAATGGAAATGCGGCTTTTCTTACTGAGGCTAATTCTCCCGCTATAAATTCACGTTTTATTTCTAATCCGACTAGTAAAAAGAAAATAGCCATTAATCCATCGTTTAACCATAGTATAAAGGGTTTTGATACCTTAAAAAAATCGGCTCCGATGGTAAATTTTGTTTCCCAAAATGTTTCGTAAGAAAGACCCAACGGGGAATTTGCAATTATGATAGCACATACTGTAGCAATTATTAATAATATACCTCCTGAAGAACTACTTCTTATAAACTGTTTAAATGGCTCCTGAATAGCTTCCGCAGACTTCTTTTTGATTTTTGCTATTACTTCTTCGGCAACACTCATTATCTATAATTACATTTTATAGAAAGCTATTAAATCAAAAAATCGGTTTGAGGCATTTAAGCGTAACCTCAAATGTCAACCGAAACAGAGATTATTAATTTGCTCTTTTAAGAGCTTTTGGAGTTGTGCAGATTTGACTGAAAATTTAAATTTCACCCTTCAATAAATTTATCTAATCGAAATTAGACAAATAATGCATGTGAACTTTTGACATGCACATGTTAGAAAACATAAACTACTATTGATTGTAATTAACTGATTCATTGATATATATCAATACAAAAGAAGATATGAATTAAACTTCCAAATAAATTATTTGAATTATAAAAAAGCCTTCAATCTATGCTTTATAAAATCCTTTTGCAGTAAATATTCCAATCACAATAATTACAATAAAAATGACAAATGAGTATAGCAATGAGATTCCCAGGGTTTTAAACATAGCTCCTATGTATGTTCGTTTATAAAAGCGTTTGATTCCGAACATTAAATATAGTGGATAAAACCAGAGTAAATATGACGAATATTGATTAATGCCGTCCGATAAGATCTTAGATAAAACTATTAATAATGATGAAAAAGCAAATATAAATGAATGAAAATTAATTGAAAATATTAAATGATGTACATATAACTTTTTTGATTTCCATAATGTAATTGTTAAGATAAAAGCAAAAAATGGCATTAGCAGAAATAAAACATAGGATATGTTTTTCAAGAATTTTTCCCAAAAAACATCAATCTTTTCAGTTAAATTAAGCCCCCCCATAATAATCCCTTTTGTAGCTTCATTTATAGATGTATCCAACTTTATGCTTTCTTTTAGCTGCTCCATTTCTTGCATCGTAAGTTCATCAAACGATTTAACCAAAGAAGTATCTGTACCATTTTTATCGATAAGCTTTAATCCATTTAATAAATTCTTAGCAGTATCCAGCTTGGAATTTTTATCAACTGATTCAGCGGTATCCATTTGATTCATATTCTCTATTACCTTAGTAAAACTGGTATCTGTTTCACTTAATGCAGCATTTACTTCTTGTCTAATGGAATCCGCTACTGGATCCATTGATATTTTACCAAAATTTTTATAGTCATCTAAATTGACATATTGAGCTAAAAAGAAAAATAATACACTAAACAAAATATACATTCGCATAGGTGGGACATATCTTTTTCTTTTGCCTTTGAAATATTCCTGGGTTAGAAACCCGGGTTTTAAAAAGAACGGAATTAATGTGTTTAATAGTCTGACATCAATATTTATAGAATCCAGTAAGTCGCCCATAATTTCCTTAACAGGCTTGTTAAAATCTTTATTAGATTGACCACAGTTTGGGCAAAATTTACCAACTTCTTCGGTACCACAGTTGGGACATATTATGAAATCATATTTAGAAACTTCCGAATTATCGGGATTCAGTTTCTTTAGTTCTTTATTTTTAGCCATATCATTAATATATTTTCGGTACGTGAAAATAATATCAATATTTGATAATTTGAAATATCGTTATTGAGTTTTAACGAATTTCTCCCCTTGTGATCGTTGTTTTAAAATCTTTTTTAACTCTCGTTTTGTAGGATCTAAATAATATTCTGATATCTCTTCAGATGTGTCTGAGTGTGTTTCAACCGCTGTTATACCTTTTATATATTCAATATCTTCCTCTATCAACAAATGATCAAACTCGAGAGTATCTCCTGTAAGTTTTAAAATTTTAACTCTCCAGAAATCATTTGTATCCAAAAAATTTACAAAATAATATCCCTTATAACCACGCAAAATTTGGTCCTCTGAGATTTTAAATAGTTCATCATCCTTTTTTGAGAAAACATTTACGGAATCACCAAAAGATTTTATTTTGATATCCCAATTATCAGCAAAGGTAAAAGATGTATCTTCTGAAATGGTGTCACCCATCTCCTCTCGAAATTCAACCTTTGTCATTAATAAATTTTCACGGTATTCTTTAATAATTTTAGTTGATTCTATCCTTATGAAGGCAGTATCTGTTACTGAAGAATACCTTCCTAACAACTCTTCGGGAAATGTGCTAAGATTTTCTCCACCTTTAGGCTGCGGAGTTTTATACCAAATATATGGTCCGCAACTAATTAATAAAGCTAAAAGGACGAATATTATTATTTTTCGGTTCATTTTCTATTAGATTGATTTTTAACCAAATTACAAATAAAACGTTAGAAAGTAAATTTTATGATATAAATAAAAAAAGTGTCATCCCAATAACATTCAGGAGACACTTTTAAAAATAATAATAAATTAAAATTATTTCTTAGGAATATTTTTTAATGTTTCAATTAAAAATTCATAAAACATTCCAACGGTTTTAATATTCACCTTTTCGTCAGGAGAATGAGGATAACGAATTGTTGGTCCAAATGAAATAGTATCTAAATTTGGATAATTCTCCATAATAATTCCACATTCTAAACCTGCATGTATAGCTTTAATTTCAGGAATCTTTCCCCATTTATTATTATAAACATCTTGCATAGTTTTTAATATAGGAGAATTGATATTTGGTTTCCATCCAGGATATGCTCCTTCGTGAACTACCTCAGCGCCTGCTAATTCCAGTACGCAACGAATCATATTAGCTAAATCCTCCTTTGCACTATCGACGGAGCTACGCTGTAACGAACCAATTTCAATGAATCCATTTTGTTTTTTTATAACAGCCAAGTTAGTTGAAGTTTCAACCAATCCTTCCATAGCATCACTCATTCGAATTACACCATTAGGGAATCCATAAAGAGCCTTAATTAAATTATTACTTGTTTTTTCATCAATAACTTTTACTGGCATTTCAGTTTCAGTATAAACTATATCTAAATCAGGTTCAGTTACTGAAAGTTCACTTTTAATAAGAGGAACAAGATCATCGATAAATGTTTTAAATTCGCCTACCTGTGCTTTAGGAATAGTTACAATAGCAAATCCTTCACGGGGTATTGCATTCCGTAAACTTCCTGATTGTATATCTGCTAAACGAACTTCTAGTGTTTTATTAATAGTGTATAAAATTCTATCAATTATTTTATTTGAGTTTCCGCGACCTAATGGAATATCCATACCCGAATGCCCACCTTTTAATCCTTTTACATCAATTCTAAATGCGGCAGAATCAACTGGCACAGATTCTTCTTTAAAGTAAAATTTCGCATTAGTGTCTACACCTCCTGCACAACCAATATATAATTCGCCTTCATCTTCCGAATCCGTATTGATCATTATATCTGCATCTAAAACTCCTCCTTTTAGATTTTCAGCACCAGTCATTCCAGTTTCTTCATCAATGGTTAATAAAACCTCAAGTGGTCCATGTTCAATTTTATTTGATTGAAGAACCGCAAGAGATGCAGCAACTCCCATTCCATTATCGGCACCTAAAGTTGTATCTTTAGCTGTAACCCATTCTCCGTCAATATAAGGTTGTATTGGATCAGTTTCAAAATTATGATCGATATTACTGTTTTTTTGTGGCACCATATCCAAATGACCTTGAAGAACTACTGTCTTTCGATCTTCCATTCCTTTTGTAGCAGGCTTTTTAATAATAACATTGCCTATTTCATCAACAATGGTTTCTAAACTAAGATCCTCGCCAAATTTCTTGGCAAATTCAGCTGCTTTTTGTTCTTTTTTTGATGGACGTGGTATATCGCATAACTGTTGAAATATATCCCAAACTGCTTTTGGTTCTAAATTGCGAATTTCACTCATTATAATTCCTCCGATTGTTTTTTATTAATATTTAATACTGACTATTATTTTTTGTTTACATAACTTATTAAAATTTTCAAGCCCAAATTTAGAAAAAAATACCGGCTTACTAAAGGTCAATAAGTTTTAATTATAGCACTTAACAATTCTTAACATAAAAATATTCGTTTTAGTATAACTTTTTCATGTTAAATCCGTCTTACTAACAAAGTTAATTACGTTTTAAAAATATTGCATTTTTGAAACAAAACTGTTTTATTTGCGTTTTAGTATCACATATGCAAATATGTAAATATATTATTTGGGCTAGAGAATAAATTAAATTAAGGATATGAAGAGATTTATAGTAATTATGGGTTTGGTTAGTGTTGGGATGTTAAAGTTACTTAATGCTCAAGAATCGACAGTGAAATGGTACTCATTTGAAGAAGCCATAGAAATGAACAAATCTGAACAAAGAAAAATATTTATAGATGTTTATACAGACTGGTGTGGTTGGTGTAAAAAAATGGATGCTACAACTTTCAATAATCCAGGTATTGCAAAAATCTTAAATGAGCAATACTATGCTGTAAAATTTGATGCTGAAACAAATGATACAATTTCCTTTGCAGGAAAAGAATTTATAAATGAAGGAGGACGTAACAGATCTCCACATCAACTTGCAGTAGCCTTATTACAAGGCAAAATGTCGTATCCATCGGTTGCATATTTAAACGAACAAAATCAGTTATTAACAGCAGTTCCTGGATATTATACTCCGGACAGACTTGAACCTATATTAATGTTTTTTGCTGAAGATGCATTTAAAACTCAAAGTTTTGATGAATTTACTAAGAAATTCAATAGCGGAAATAAGACAAATTAATATAAGATGAAATGAACAAATCCTGCAAATTATTTGTGGGATTTTTTTATTCTTTTTCTCTATAAAAATCAATAAACTTTTCACTGTCCATTAAAAACATTGCTGGAAAAAGAACAACAGTTCCATATTGTTCAACATTCACTTTCCGAGTTGCTAAAAGTGTATTACCATCAAATATTTTTACTTGCACCAAATCAGGAATCCTATAATACAATTTGTTTTTATAATTTACTCCCTCCCTATTTATTTGATCTGCCATTAAAAAAGAAAGGTTTTTGGTTTGATCTTTTTTCTCTAACTCAATTATTATTGGACGTCCTCTTAAATCGTTGGGAGATAAAACACCTTTTTCTTCACTAAACCGAAATAATATATAAGGTTGTGCCAGTTCCTTTTCAGTAGGTACAAATTCAAATGTTGCGCTATAATTACTTGTAACCTGTTTTCCAATAAATAATTCGAGATAATCATCTTCAAGTCGGTTAAGTTCGCTAATAGCAACTTCCAATGATTGCCCTTCAGGGAAAAAATCTGCCATTCCGGTTAAAAGTTCAAATCGTTTTTCACGAATCATAAAAATAAAATTAGCAGCTTCCTCTGCTTTATCTTCAAACGATTTATATACCGATTGGGTTTTAGTTACAGGAACTTTTGCAAATAAAGAATCTCGCTGCACTCGTTTATAATAAGTAACTTTTTCTTCACCAATATACTTTGTAACACTTAAATCTGTAAATACAATTTCATTTTTAGAATCATTTATACCATAAAATTCATTTGAAAAATTATATTCAATTGATTTATTTATTGGTAAGATATTTCCGTTTTGAATTAACTTATTAAAATCAATATTTATTTTACCCGATGGTTCAAGAATATAATACTGTTCAGGATCAATGTCGGTATAGGTGCTAATATTTATATTTTTAATTTTCCAAACCGATGTTCTTTCCTCTGGCACATTTTCTAAACCCATATACTTTTCAGCATATTCAAAATATGGTCCTGGAATTATATCTGTCTTTGAAGCCTCTATAGTAAACTTTAAATTGGTTCTTGGTAATGTGTAAATAATACCGCTTTGGGGCATTACCTTAGAGTTTTCTAATTTAGTTATTCGAGTTTCAGATGTTGGTTTACATGAAACAATTATTACCAATCCGAAAAAAAATAAAACTATTATATTTCTCATTTTAATGTTCTTTAATTTGTATAAATGCATTACCCAAATTCTCAATAATATCTGTTGCTATTAGTGCTTCCTGTCCTACTTTTTTAGCTGCAACATCCCCTGCTAATCCATGTATATATACACCGATAATAGCAGCAAGTTTAGGATTATATCCCTGACCTAATAACGAAAGTATTATTCCAGTTAGTACGTCCCCACTACCTGCGGTTGCCATTCCAGGATTACCTGTGCTATTAAAGTAACATGTACCATCGGGGCAACTTATTGATGTATGCGCCCCTTTTAGCACCACATATATTTGATTTTTTACTGAAAAATCAATTTGAGCTTGAACTCTTTCAATACCTTTTGTTGCTTTACCAATTAAACGCTCAAATTCCTTAGGATGAGGAGTTAATATACTATTCTTTGGAACTTTATCTATAAGTTCTTTTTGTTCCGATAAAATATTCAATCCGTCTGCATCAATAACCATAGGTATTGAAATAATTTCAATCAGATTTGACAATGCCTTTTTAGTGTTATGTTTGGTTCCGATCCCAGGTCCTACTCCTATAGAAGTATAGTTTTCCGCATTTGGAACATTAGTAAAGATGATATCAGACCAATCAATACTTATCATTGCTTCGGGAATAGCAGTTTGCATAATTTCATAACCAATTTTTGGTACGTGCACAGTTACTAATCCAGAACCTGTTCTTAAACACGCTTTTGCTCCTAATATTGCAGCTCCCATTTTGCCATAACTACCAGAGATTAATAAAACATGGCCAAAAGTTCCTTTATGTGAAAATTTCTTCCTATTAATTAATTCCCTGCTGACAAACTCCTTGTCCACCATATAAAAATCAGACTCTAAGCTGTTTATAAAATCTTGATTTAATCCTATAGGTAATACATTCCATTCTCCAATAAATGATTCATTCTCAGCCAAGAAAAATGATAGCTTTGGTAATTGAAAAGTTAAAGTATGCTTTGCTTTTATAATCGCATTCAAATCATTAGATAAATTATCCTCACCAAAAAGTCCAGAAGGAATATCAATGGCAATAATATCTGCATCTGAACTATTTATATATTGTACCAGTTCTTTTGGTAATCCTTCTAATTTTCTTGTCAACCCTAAGCCAAATAAACCATCAACTATAATATCATTATTCAATATTTCAGGGAAATCATCCTTATTCCTAATTTCATAAATTTTAATATCTTTTATTTCCTTTAATCTTTCTAAATTAATTTGACAGTCGGGTGTGAGTTTATTGGTTATTTTTAGTAAAAAAACCTCAGAAGAATAACTAAAGTCTTTTAATTGCCGTGCAATAGCTAATCCATCTCCCCCATTATTACCAGGACCTACAAATATTTTAATATTCCGTTCCTTTGAAATATTCTTGCAAATCCAACTTGAAATAGTCATTGCAGCGCTCTCCATTAAATCAATAGAAGCAATGGGTTCGTTCTTTATAGTATACGAATCAACTTCACGAATTTGCGATGATTTAAGGATTTTCATATTATAGTATCTTTTTTAGCAAATTTAATAGCTTAAACCTTTAATTAAAAACTTGGTCTCAAAAAAAAGATTTTTATATTTGTCATTCCTAAATTAAGGTATTGAAAATTAATATTAACTAAAAATAATAAATTATGTTTAAAGGACATCCGAAGGGTTTATATGTTGCCTTTTTTGCGAACATGGGTGAAAGATTTGGATTCTATACTATGATGGGTATTCTTGTATTTTATTTAACGGCCAAATTTGGTCTTTCAGAATCAAATGCAGGATTAATTTATAGTATCTTTTATGGTTCGATTTATGGATTAGCTTTAGTAGGAGGTATTCTTGCAGACCGCACTCAGAACTACAAAGGAGTTATTTATGTTGGTTTGTTTACCATGTTGGCAGGTTATGTATTAATGTCTGTTCCTGGCTTTGGTTTAGTATTTACAATAACAGCTTTAATGATTATCGCATTTGGTAATGGATTATTTAAAGGTAATCTACAAGCTGTTGTAGGCCAGTTATATGATGATCCAAAATATTCTCATTTAAGAGATTCTGCTTATAGTGTATTTTATATGGGTATCAATGTTGGTGCTTTATTTGCTCCAAGTGCTGCTTCTGGAATAATTAACTGGTTTATTAAATCCAAAGGATTTTTACGCGATGATGCATTACCAGCTTTAATTCATAAATTGAATTCAGGTTTAATAAATGCAACAGAAAAAGCAGATTTACAGACTTTAGCCGATAAGGTTTCAGGAAATTCAGTTTCTGATTTGGGAGCTTTTGCAAATGATTATCTTTCTGCTTATGGCACAGGATTCAATTACGCTTTTGCGTTAGCAGGTATAACAATGATTATTTCTTTAATTGTTTATGCATTATTTAAGAAAATGTTACCTGACGTTAAAAAAGCAATTACTGAAAAAGGTGGACGAATTATTGAAATGTCAAAAGAAGAAACAAAACAACGTATGACTGCATTATTCCTTGTTTTCGGTGTAGTTATATTCTTTTGGATGGCTTTCCATCAAAACGGATTAACTCAAAGTTTCTTTGCAAGAGACTATACAGTTAAAGAAGTTGGACCAGCAACATATTTGGTATTTAATATCTGGTCACTACTTTCAATTGTCGTAGGTATACTTTCATTGACTTATATATTAAAGAGAGATTCTTCAGGTAAAACTAAACTTATTGGGACTGGTTTATTGGCATTATCAGTTTTAGCTACTTATTATTTCTACAGTAATAATCCTGAAATAAATGCTTTTTCTCCAGAATTATTCCAACATTTTAATCCTACTATGATAGTATTATTAACTCCAATAATAGTGGGTATTTTTGCATGGTTAAATAAGAGAGGAAAAGAGCCATCAGCACCAAGAAAAATTGGTATTGGTATGATTATTACTTCTTTTGGATTCCTGATTTTATTAATAGGGTCAATTGGATTAGATCCTTTTCATGTAATGCAATCGGATCCAAATCATTTAAGAGTTGGAACAGGGTGGTTAATTAGCACTTATTTTACTTTAACTGTAGCTGAGTTATTCCTCAGTCCGATGGGTATTTCTTTCGTATCTAAAGTATCTCCTCCAAAATATCAAGGTTTAATGCAAGGTGGTTGGTTAGGTGCTACTGCTTTAGGTAATTTATTATTAGGAGTTGGTAGTTTCTTATATGAAAGAGTTCAAATTTGGCAAGTATGGGCAATATTCATTGTGTTATGTTTTATTGCTGCTGGATTTATTTTCTCAGTTATGAAGAAATTAGAAAAAGTATCTTAACATAAGAATTACTATATTATTTAAAATCCTGTATCAGTTAAGATGCAGGATTTTTTTTAAGTATTTTACTTCCCATTTTTATAGGTCGCAAACGTTTGAAATAAGCTTTACAGACTTCGAAGACAATTCGTAATGCGCTGCCTAACAAACATATACATGTTTTTTTCATATTTTTTATTTATATTTGAGATTAGATATTTCTTATTAAATATAATCCATGAAAAAAGAGAAAAAATCATTGAACTTTTGGCAAATCTGGAACATGAGTTTTGGGTTTCTTGGAATCCAGTTTGGATTTGCGTTACAAAATGCAAATGTTAGTAGAATATTTCAAACACTGGGAGGAGAAGTAGAGAATTTATCACTTTATTGGTTAGCTGCTCCTGTTACCGGTTTAATTGTTCAACCTATAATTGGACATTATAGTGATAAAACATGGGGTAGATTGGGTCGACGACGACCTTACTTCTTAGTTGGTGCTATATTAGCTACAATAGCCTTATTCATAATGCCAAACTCACCTATGTTATGGATTGCCATTGGTATGTTATGGATTATGGACGCTTCCATTAATATTTCAATGGAGCCATTTAGAGCATTTGTTGGCGATATGTTACCAGCCAAACAGCGTACTCAGGGATTTGCAATGCAAAGTTTTTTTATTGGTATAGGAGCAATTGTTGCCTCGGTATTACCCTGGGTAATGACTAATTGGTTAAATATAGAAAATACTGCTCCTGATGGAATTATTCCTCCTTCTGTAAAGTTTTCATTTTATATTGGGGGTGCTGTATTTCTATTAGCAGTTATTTGGACTGTTTTTTCTACTAAAGAATACTCTCCTGAAGAATTAGCCAATTTTGAAGAAAATAAAGAAGAAAATAATGCCGATAAGGTTACTAGTTTAAATGAAAGTTCATTAGGTAGTAAATGTTTGAGAACAGGATCTATTTTATCCATGATGGGTATTATCCTTACAATAATACTTTATTTAACGCATGTTGATAAAGAAGTATATATACTATCTGGTGGTATAGTTGCTTTTGGGGTTTTTGAACTTATTGCAGGATTTATGCAAAAAAGCGGAAAAAATAAAGGAGGTTTAGTTGAAATTGTAAATGATTTAAATGCAATGCCAAAAACAATGAAACAACTTGCAGTTGTTCAGTTCTTTTCATGGTTTGCTTTATTTGCAATGTGGATATATACTACTCCTGCAATAACTGAACATATTTATAAAACTACTGACACAGCATCAGAGGCTTATAATATTGGGGCAAATTGGGTTGGAGTATGCTTTGGTGTTTATAATGGTTTAGCTGCTGTTTTTGCATTCCTTCTTATTTTACTTGCTAAGCTTACTAATCGAAAAATAACACATACCATTGCACTTTTAGTAGGTGGAATAAGTTTTATATCAATATTTTTTATTAATGATAGTTCAACCCTGCTTATTCCTTTTATTGGAATTGGAATGGTATGGGCCAGTATACTTGCTATGCCCTATGCTATATTAACTGGTTCGTTACCGGCAAATAAAATGGGAATATACATGGGTATTTTCAACTTCTTTATTGTTATTCCACAGATTGTTGCTGCAAGTATTTTAGGATTCTTTATTAAGACCGTATTTAATAATCAAGCAATATACGCTTTAGTTCTTGGTGGTATATCAATGATACTTGCTGGAATTTTAGTTGTATTTGTAAAAGATAAAGATTAATGCCAGAAATTAAAGCACTCATATTCGATCTCGATGGTGTTATAGTTGACACTGCAGTATTCCACTATCAGGCATGGAAAAGATTAGCAAATGAATATGGATTTGATCTTACCAAAGATCAAAATGAAAGATTAAAAGGAATCAGTCGTTTAGAATCACTGGACATTCTGCTTTCTATCGGAGGAATTGAGATCAATTCAGAAGAAGAAAAAAACCAAATTGCAAATAAAAAGAATGAATGGTATAGAGAATACATTTTAAAAATGACTCCTAATGATATTCTTCCTGGTGTTAAAAATTTTCTGATCGATTTAAAAAATACAAATTATAAAATAGCTATAGGGTCTTCAAGTAAAAACGCATGTACAATTTTAGAAAAAATTGGTTTTGATGGTTTTTTTGATGCTGTGGTTGACGGTTTAAAAATTGTTAAATCAAAACCAGATCCCGAAGTATTCTTAAAAGCGGCGCAAGAACTAAAAACTGATCCTGAAAACTGTTTAGTTTTTGAAGATGCGGCTGCAGGTATAGAAGCTGCAAAAAAAGCCGGAATGCTTGCTATAGGAGTTGGTAAATTTAAAAACCTCAATAATGCCGATAAAGTAATTCCTGATTTTAAAAATATTAATGCATTTATGATAGATAATTTAACCAAATAAAAATCCCTTCAAATGAATGAATATTTAAAACATGACGATTGGTGTATAATTGAAGAAGGATTTAATCCTAAAAATCAACGATCTTCAGAAAGTATATTTTCACTTGGTAACGGTCATATTGGACAAAGAGCAAACTTTGAAGAAAAGTATAGTGGAGATACACTACAAGGCAATTATATTGCAGGCATTTATTATCCAGATAAAACTAAAGTCGGTTGGTGGAAAAATGGATATCCTGAATATTTTGCTAAAGTTCTTAACTCGCCAAATTGGATTGGAATAAATATAAAAGTTGGGAAAAATGAACTGGATCTTTCTAAAGTTAAAATCGAAAACTTCCGAAGAGTTTTAAACATGAAAGAAGGTTATCTTGAACGCTCATTTACCGCTGAATTCCCAAATGAGAATATTATTGAGGTTAGCGCAAAAAGATTTATAAGTATTACAGAAAAGGAATTAGGAAGTATTAAATATGAAATTAAAAGCATTAATGTAAAAGACAAGCTAATCATTACTCCATATGTTGATGCTGATGTAATTAATGAAGATTCTAACTATCAGGAAAAATTCTGGGATGAAGTTTCAATTGAAAGCAAATCTGGAGAAGCTTATGTTACCGTTAAAACCAAGAAATTAGATTTTCATGTTTGTGCAAGTATGAAATTTAATATCGAGAAAAATGGTGAATCAATTGAATATTCTGCAAAAGAAGAACAAAAGAAAAAATATATTGGTCAAAGTGTTACATTAGATATTAAACCCGAAGATACAGTTACAATTTATAAATATGCTGCAATAACAAATTCAGAAAATCATAAAAAAGATACACTAACCATTGCAGCACATAACGTTTTACAACGATCTTTTGAAAAAGGTTTTGAGAAATTATTTGAGCTACATGCAAACGCATGGAAATGCAAATGGACCGATAGCGATATTGAAATTAAGGGTGACGTAGCTGCACAGCAAGCTATTAGATTTAATATTTTTCAACTAAATCAAACTTACAAAGGTGATGATGAAAGACTAAATATTGGTCCTAAAGGATTTACTGGTGAAAAATATGGTGGTAGTACTTACTGGGATACAGAAGCTTATTGTCTTCCTTTTTATCTTCGAACTTCAGATAAAAAAGTTTCCAAAAATTTATTACTTTATCGTTATAGACATCTCCCGAAAGCAATCGAAAATGCAGAAAAACTGGGATTTAAAAATGGTGCTGCGTTATATCCTATGGTTACTATGAACGGAGAAGAATGTCATAACGAATGGGAAATAACATTCGAAGAAATACACAGAAATGGGGCCATTGCTTTTGCTATTTATAATTATACCAGATATACAGGTGATGAAACTTATATTGAAGATTATGGGCTCGAGGTTCTAATTGGTATTAGCAGATTCTGGGCTCAACGTGTAAATTTCTCTAAAGAGAAAAACAAATATGTTATGCTGGGAGTTACCGGTCCTAATGAGTATGAGAATAATGTTAACAATAACTGGTATACCAATTTAATGGCTTATTGGTGTTTAGAATATACTTTAAAAACGATTACCAAAATTCAATCAAAAAATCCAGAAAAATACAAGAGCTTAAAAAACAAAATAAATTTTGATGAATTAAAGGAAGTTGGAAAATGGACCAATATTATAGATAGTATGTACTTCCCAGAGAATGAGCAATTGGGAGTATTTCTACAACAAGATGGTTACATGGACAAAGAATTACTTGCTGCCTTTGATTTAAGTGCGGAAGATCGTCCAATTAATCAGAAATGGTCGTGGGATAGAATATTGCGTTCATGTTTTATTAAACAAGCAGATGTTTTACAAGGTATTTATTTATTTGAAGATCAATATGATTTTGACACCATAAAACGTAATTTCGATTTTTATGAACCTAAAACAGTTCACGAATCTTCATTATCACCTTGTGTGCATACCATTCTTGCAGCAAAATTGGGATACAAAGAAAAAGCATACGAGTTATACCTCAGAACAGCTCGATTAGATATTGACGATTACAATGATGAAGTTTATCAAGGATTGCATATCACCAGCATGGCTGGAACATATCTGTCAGTTGTTGAAGGTTTTGGAGGTATGAGACTTAGAAACGAAGAATTACATTTTAATCCTTTTATCCCTGATAATTGGAATTTATATTCATTTATGGTAAAGTACCGTGAAAGTCTTATAAAAGTTGAAGTAACTAAAGAAAAAATTACTGTCTTTAATAAAGGCAGTGTAACATCAAAAGTTTTTATTCGGGGAGTAGAATACAATATAAAGGGAGGTAACTCAATTGAATTTTACTGTAATTAAAAAATCAGAAGAATAATTTTAGGTATTACCAAACCTTTTAGCTTTCTCATTTATTGAGTTAATTTAAACCAATGAAAACGGCCCTTAACAAGTTAAGAGCCGTTTTTTATTTAGAATTTTTGAATCTAATCTCCAAAACTTATTCCCACACCACGAGCATTTTGCATTAATGCTGTATCTAATGTAACAAAATTTGGTTGCTGAATTGCCTCAGTAAATGGAACAGAAGTAATATGTGGATGACGGTATGAAACCATTTCACCAAATTTCCCTTCCAATACCATTTCAAATGCATGCACTCCAAACTGTGTTGCTAAAACACGGTCGTAAGCAATGGGTACTCCTCCACGTTGAATGTGACCCAACACTGCTTTTCGTATACTATGCTTAACACCTGCTTCTTTAAGTTCCTGTACCAATCGAGTTGCTGCTCCAGCTAATCTTGCATTGGTATAACCAACTTCATCATTCTTTTCTTTCGAAGAATCCTGGCCTATAGGATGAGCTCCTTCTGCCATAACTATTATAGTAAAACCACGATCTCTTCTAAACCTATCGTTGATTTTATCTACAACTTTATTAATGTCATAAGGAATTTCAGGTATAAGACAAATCTCTGCACCTCCTGCGACAGCTGCATTCATTGCAATCCAGCCTGCATCACGTCCCATAACTTCAAGTACCATTACCCGGTTATGACTCGCAGCAGTTGTAACTAATTTATCAACTGCTTCTGTAGCAATTTGAACTGCGGTTTGGTAACCAAAAGTTGTATCCGTAGCCGATAAGTCATTATCTATTGTTTTTGGAACACCAATAATATTCAATCCTTTTTCGAAAAGGGCCTGCGAAATTCGTTGTGATCCATCGCCACCAATATTAATAACAGCATCGACACCCATATACATCATCTTTCTGATCATTTCTTCGGAACGATCAACGGTTGTCCATTGTCCATCTTTATCTTTTATAGGCCATGCAAAAGGGCCGCCCCTATTTGTTGTTTCTATAATTGTTCCTCCCTGAAAATGTATACCAGCAACAGCATGTTCATCAAGAATCTTTATTTCTGTAGGTTCCCACAGGATTCCATTAAATGCTTGAATACTACCTATAATTTCCCAGTCGCGCTCTTGAGATGCCCTTTTTACTATTGCTCTTATAACAGCATTTAATCCGGGACAATCTCCTCCAGCGGTTGCAACTAAAACACGTCTCATTGTAATTTTCTTTAATTGATTATTTAATTATTATTTATTGGGGAAGAAAACGCTCTATTCTCTTTAATTAGTCTGCTTTTCATGCAGATTTTTGCCATTAATTTATTATCTTTAAAAGGCAAAATTTTATTCATTCAAAAATAACAAAAAGCCTTGATTAATCACAATTTTAAAACCTTATTATTATAAAAATTCAAAATTATTTAACATGGAAAAAAGAAAATTACTATTAAAGATTAATTCGCTGATATTGTTAGTGTTAGCCATTACACTTATTTCGGGATGCAATTCTTCAACGAGTAATCAGGAAAGTATTGTTGATTTTCAGCAAGTTAAGCATGTAGAATGGAGTAAAAATTTAAGTATTTACGAAGCTAATGTTAGACAATTTACTCCCGAAGGAACTTTTAATGCCTTTGCTGAACATTTACCACGATTAAAAGAATTAGGAACTGATATTATCTGGTTAATGCCAATTCATCCGATTGGAGAAAAAAACAGAAAAGGATCCTTGGGTAGTTACTATGCTGTTCAAGATTATTTTGCTGTTAATCCCGAATTTGGGACAGAAGATGATTTTAGAAATCTTATTGCAAAAGTTCATGAATTGGATATGTATGTTATTATTGACTGGGTGGCAAATCATTCTGCCTGGGATAACAAAATGATAACAAAAAATCCTGATTGGTATAGAACCGATGAAAAAGGAAATATTGTTCCTCCCGTACCAGACTGGTCTGATGTTGCAGGATTTAATTATGAAGTTCCAGAAATGCAAGAATACATGATTGAAGCCTTAGAATTTTGGATTAAAGAATTTAATATTGATGGTTATAGATGTGATGTTGCAGGAATGGTTCCGGTTGAATTCTGGAACAAAGCACGTTATGCACTGGATAAAATTAAACCTGTTTTTATGCTTGCTGAAGCTAACGAGCCTGAATTACATGAATATGCTTTTGACATGACCTATGCTTGGACCATGCATTTTCTTTGGAATGAAATTGCTCAAGGAGAAAAAACAATAGATGATTTAGTTAATCAGTTCGAAATTGAAAATACAAATTACAATGCATCTGATTATAGAATGAACTTTACAAGTAATCATGATGAAAACTCCTGGAAAGGAACCGTTTATGAAAGATTAGGAGATGCTGTTAAAACTTTTGCTGTATTCTCAGTTACCAGACCTGGAATGCCCTTAATTTACAGCGGACAAGAAGCATGTTTGAATAAAAAATTAAGATTTTTTGATAAGGATACCATTGAATGGAATGTGGAATGTGATCTTGATGAATTATATTCTACTTTACTAAAACTAAAGAAAGAAAATCCTGCTTTATGGAATGGCGATTTTGGTGGAGCAATGGAAAGAATTACTACAACGGCCGACGATAAGGTTTTTGCTTTTTCTCGTATTAAAGATGAAAACAAGGTGATTACGATATTAAACCTGTCTACAGAAGAAGTTGAATTTGAAATTGCTGATGAAATAGACGGAACTAATATAAAAGAACTGTTTACAGATGAAGAATTTTCAACTAATTATAAGTTAACTGCTTGGGGTTATAAAGTTTTTAGAACAGAATAATTCGTTGTATAACGGACATTTCTACCTGTCGGCAGACAGGCTTGTGCGTTATTTTTAACTTAAATTTTTTCATCAGACAAGAATGTCTGATGTACAAAGCAAAACATCCGATGATTTTATCATCGGATGTTTTTTTGCACTACACATATAACCAAAACTAAACAGCATTCTTTAATTCTTCAATAAGCACAACAGTATTTTTTGATTGTTTGGCTTCTTGTAAGGCTACCTCTGCCCTTTTCCGAATATTATCGGGATTATCATTTTTAAATGAACTCGTAATTCCCATGCTTATCGTAATACTAATATGCTGATCATTAAGTTCAAACGGATGATAAGCGATTACTCTACGCAGACGATTTCCTACCTCTTTAGCCTCATTCATACCAATATTAGTGAATATAATTACAAACTCATCGCCATTTTTATAACGAAAAAGCATATCAGATTTCCGGATAAAACCTTTTGTAATATTTACAAATTGTTGTAATAAAACATCAGCTTTGTCATATCCGTAATTGTCATTATAATTTTTAAATCGATCAATATCGATTAGAACAAAAACAAAAGAACTAACGGAAGGATTTTTAATGAGTGATTTTAATTTAGACTTTAACTCGCGATGATTATAAATACCAAGATCGTCAGAAAAAGCGAGGCTTTTTAAACTGGCGATTCTACCCCTAAAGCGCCAGTAAGCCATTATAAACCCAAAGGAAATCGATATGAAAATAATTAACAAACTATATATATTAAAATCTATCATTTTTTAATCAGATAACTGATCTTGTTTCTTTTTTAATTAATTACTCTTTTAAAATTTTTCCTGTATAAATATTATTTTCAGATATTAACTTATAGAAATAAATACCATTGTCAAGTAGTGTTGCATCTAGTTCAAATATTTCGCTACTTGCAATTAGGTCTTCATATCTTAACTGACCCTGAATATCATAAAGATAAAATACAGCATCATTATGAATCTTATCGTTCACGTCAAAATAGAATACATCCGATGAGGGATTTGGAAAAACATTTATTGCTTTAGTTTCTGAATTTAATCGAAATATTGATGCAGGAATGTTTGGATCTTCCAACTTAGTATTTGTATAAAGTCTATATTCTCCAGGTAAAAGAGAAATTAATTCATCCGTACCTGTAACACTAAGTGTATCGCCTGAATAAAATTCATACCAGTCTCCGGTTGTAGGAAATTCAGGATTAATTTCTTGTGTTTCTACATCGAAATTCCCTAATATTACTACATCCATTTCACTATCAAACAGATGTATTGATTTCAGTTTCCCGGTTTGAGTGATTTCGAAATTATCTGTAGAAAAAACATCGTATTCGGTCTTGAGATTATTTAAGGCTTTAAATACATAGTATAATCTTTTTCTGTTCGAAGTAAAATAATCCCAGCGTATAGGTTTATTACAAACTCTACAATCGTAATCAATTGAATAATCGTAACCAATTTCTCCGAACTGCCATATCATTTTAGGTCCCGGAATCGGAATAAAGAAATTAGCCGCTAACTCAATTCGGTGTAAGCCTGTATATAAATTTTTTATATTGTATTCATCTGTTGAATTGCCATATTCAATATTTTTGAACATTAATCTCTCCTCATCGTGGCTTTCCATATAGGCAACTAAATTAGGTTCATTCCATGTTCTTTCCTGGTACGAAACCCAATCTATATCCGAATCATAACCCATTGTTGCTTCGTTATAGTCATAATTTATATTACCCCAAAGCATCATACCAAAATCAGCTAAATTCTTTTCTTCAGAATTTTCAGCTAAATGTTCAAGAATAACGTAAGCGTTTGGGTTAACATCCCATATTACTATGGCCATTCTTTTTAGAATATTAATTCTGGCATTATCGTAAGCTCCGCCATCACCCGGAGTATTAGTAAAACCCTTGGTAAAGTCAAATCGAAAACCGTCAACCTTATACTTTTCTAACCAAAACCTATTAACACTATCAACAAATTCTTTAGTATAAACACTTTCATGATCGAAATCATAACCCCACGAATAAGTTGAATTAGGCGACTGTACATTATACCAAGGGTTCTCAGCGGTAGGTTTTTCTCCGTCGAAATACATTCGAACCAATGGCGATTGACCATAAGAATGATTCAGAACCATATCCATAATTATAGCTATTCCTCTTCCATGACATGAATCAATAAATTCTTTCAAGTCTTCCTTTGGTCCATAATATTTATCGGGAGCGAAATAAAAACTTGGATTATAACCCCAGCTTTCATTTCCTTCAAATTCGTTAAATGGCATTAACTCAATAGCTGTAATACCTAGCGAATCTAGATAATCGAGCGTATCGGTTAATGTTTTGTAATCGTGATTTGCAATAAAATCGCGAACCAGTAATTCGTATATTATTAATTTTTCTTTTGCAGGTGCGACAAAATCGGTATTTACCCATTCATAATCTGCTTGGTTTGTTTGCAATACTGATGCAATTTCTTTAGTATCATTTGCAGGATAATCAATTAATCCCGGATAGGTATTTTCACTTATGCTTTTGTCGTTTGGATCGCTTGTTTTTTCGGTGTAAGGATCAGCTATTCTTAACTCTCCATCAATGTAATATTGAAAAATATATTCTTCTTGAGGAGTTAAATCTCCTACGGCTAACCAGAAATAATAACTATCTGGTTCTTTGTTCATCATAAATTCTTCGTCTAATCGCCAATCGGTAAAATCTCCAATAACAAAAATAAAGTCTTTATTTGGGGCGAAAAGAACCAAACCCACAGAATCGTCTTCTAAATAATTTATTCCTTTCTTCCATCCATCAGGTAAAAATTCCTGATTAACACTTCCTCTGGCATAATAATAAACTGAATCAGATACTTCTTCTTCAGAATTCTTTGCATAAATCTTAATCTTATGTGAACCCGCAACATTTTCTGTATGTGTGTACCCAATTGTAGTTGCTGCTAGTTTTGAAATTAATACATCATCAATATATACGGACATTGTATCTGCATCATTCGATAAAGCATTTATAAGAACTTGTTCTCCCGGAAGGATAATATAATCATCTGTTGGAGAAGAAATGTTAATGCTTAAACCCGGTTCGTAAACAGTTGCATATATATCACTACCATCAGCTTCACGAGCAACTTTTGAACCATCAGAATTCCTGAACACAAAGGCCATTTTTAAAATCTCTTCATCTTCAGCAACTCCGTAAAATTCTTTAATACTTGGATCTATTTCTAGTTTGTATAAATTGCTTGAAACTTTAGTTAGTTTTGCTTTTTCGGTGTTTTCGTCCCATGCTGCAATAACATATTTCCAATCGGAAGGACCTGAACTTTCATCAGTTATAACTCCGGTATGCGCATAAATATCACCTGTAAAATCTTCTAATTCCTGATTTCCCTCACTTGCATCGAAGTACACAATAACCTGGTCAGTGGCAGTTGGAAACGCAGGATCGGTAGTTACAACTTGTGCAAAACCCTGAAATAATGTGCATACAATTATAGTGATTGATATTACTATCCATCTTAAATTCATACCCTAAACCAATAAAAAGTTAATAAAAAAAGAAAAAGAAGGCATGCATGTAACATGCCTTCTAAAAAAAGTTCTAATTATTTAGCATCAGCTATAACGATTGTTTTAGAATCGCTATCTGCAGCATCAATTGTAAGAGTAATATCGTAAGCAGCTTTTACAGTAACTGAAAGGTTACCAGTAGTTGCAGGATCTACATTAGCAGAACTACTTGCATGATCAACAGCTTCCAAACCTGCATCGAAGTTAGCACCTCCACTTGTTGGAGCAACACCATCTTCTGTTCTCAGCTTAAATCCTTCACCTGCTTCTAAAACGATACCTGTCCAGGTCCAAGTATAAACATCACTTGCAACTGTTGGAGCACCGTCAGCTAAAAGCTTATTACCCCAACCCCAACTACTTGGGTCTGGAATCGCACTTGCATTGTCTGCACTAACACCAGTACCTACAGCGTCACAAATAACACCAGTCCAGTTTGTTAATGGAAGATCATCAGTTTTTGTTGCTGTTGCAGCATGACCCGTTGCTAAAGTCCAAGCCATTGCAATTGTATATACTCCAGGATCAGCATTTACAATATTATCACCACCTGGAACTAATGCAGTAACAGCACCGCCAAAGTTTGTGTTAACTCTAACACCTTTATCACCACCACCTAAATCAACCACAGTATCAAGAACAACTTTCCATCCATTTGAATAACGGAATTTCCAGTCACCACCGCGTAATTCCATATCAGTAATTGTAAATGTCATTGCATTTAAATCAAATGCAGAAGCAGTTAAATCAGTTGAACTTCCCCAACCGTCTGGAGTAGCAGCACCAATAACACCCCAAGCAACAGGCATAATAGCTACTTTCATTAATTCAGTATCAATAACCACATGGTACAATCCACTGGTTGGAACGGTAAATTGAGTTTCGCTTTCAACTAAAGAACCTCGTCTGAAATCACCGTCTTTAGGCTCATCATTAATACGATCAACAGCCGGAACAACAGCAAAGTCTGCTCCTGGTCCGTAAGTAGTTTTTACTGCACCTGCAACTTGTTTAATACTAAATCCTCCAGTGCTACTTATTGCAATATACTTTTCGTATAAACTTGCACGGTTTTCCTGAACTACTTCATTTTTAGTAACAGTCATACGTCCTAGAACATCGTAACCGTCAATTGCGGTAGCGTCGCCCGTGATGTAAATACCATCTAAAACAATAACGACAGGATCGTCATCTTCGCTACATGCTGTAAACATTAACATTGCTGCTAAAATTAACCAACTAAGGTTAAATAATCTTCTAAATAAATTCTTCTTCATAGTTTATGAATTTTAGTTAATAATTAATTTAAATTTTCCTATTGTGGATCTAATAATAGATTAGGGTTCGCATCAGTTGCCCATTTGGGTATTGGAAATAATTTTACAGATGGATCTCCAGAAGTTCCCCCTTGAGAATCTCCTTTGGCCCACCATGCATTTGTAAATTTCCCATATCGAATTAAATCTTGTCTTCTATGTCCTTCTACCCATAATTCACGTCCTCTTTCTGCTAGTAATGAATCTAAGCCAGCACCGGTCCATGATGATACGCCTGCACGTGCTCTAATTTGATTAATCCAGCCATCGCCACTTCCATCACCCAATAAACGAATTTGAGTTTCAGCTTTCATTAAATAGAAATCGGTTATACGGAATAATGGAAAATCGTTGCTTAGATTTTCTTTTGCACCAATAGCAATTTCATACTTTTCTACTCTTGCTCCTGTGTTTCTATACTCATCTGGAGTATAATTTTCAGCTGTCATATAGATTGCTGGCAGATGAGGATCTATATCTAAAGCCTGGTGAGTAACACCATCTGTAATTTGATTTCCATTTATATCAAATTGTGGTCCATAAAGAAAATAATCATCTTTTCTAATATCACTATTTTCGTACGTATCGAAATGATTTGGTGTTACACATAACCCGTTCCAAGGTCCCACAGCCATATTATAAGTCAAGTTACTATGATAATGTAATGATCTCATATGTAACCTGAATCCTTTATACGTGTCTTCGTCGTACGGAATAGAGAATATGATCTCTGATGAATTTTCATTGCTTGTTACAAAAGGTGAAAGAATATCACTGGTAAAACTATAAGGTCCTGCTAAAACACTATCTATATAGGCGTCCGCTTTATTCCACTGAGGACTACTCGTATATACTTCAGCATTTAAATATAATTTCGCTAATAAAGAAAAAGCCATGTATCGCGTTGCCAAATTTTTATTGTCAATTAGTTTTAAGCTTGGCAAAGCTCTTTCAACGGTTGTGACTAAACTGTCAAATACTGCTTCTCTGGTAATTTTTGATGGTTTTTCAGGAGCAAATGCTTTACTTGTAAGATATGGGATATCTCCAAAGTTATCTAATAAAAGATAGTAGTATAATGATCTAACTGTTTCAACCTCCCTTATTTTTGCAATTACTTCAGGTGTTTGTTGGAATTGTCGCATTATATCCAAAGATATATTACAGGTGGTTACTGCTATCCATAGTTTTTCCCACATTCTATTAACACCTTCATCATCATTAGTCCAATTATGCTGATGCATATTCACCCATTTTCCTCCATCATACCAATCGGCGTCACGCGTTGGCCCACAAAACTCGTCAGAAGTTATCTCTTGTGCCAAAAACCACCAACCTTCATCATCAATTAATGGTTTTAAACCAGTATATGCACTCGCACTTATACTTGCTACTTGGCTTGGGTTCTCCGGATATTGATCTAATGTCAGACCATCAAAAATTTCTTCATCTAGATCCGTACAAGCAATTCCAGAAATTATAAAAACTGTAATTATAAAAAATATCCTTTTCATATCAATAATCTTTAAAAAGTTGCATTTATACCAAATGTGAAAGTTCTTGTTTTTGGATAGACATTGTATTGATCTATACCGTACGAAACACCATCAATTTTAGTTTCAGGATCAACCCCAGAATATCCTGTTATTGTAAATAAATTATTTGAAGCTACGTAAACGTTCAACTTATTTAACCATTCTAAATTACTTGTATTAAATGTATAGCCCAAAGACAAATAATCAAGTTTTAAGAAAGAAGCATCCTCTACATATAAATCCGCAACTGTTGCACTTGTAACACGCCCTTTTTCTTCCCAATCAAGAGCTGAAGGACTAGCATTAATATTTGGTAAGTCGGGATTATCAAAAAAGCTTTCAGTTGCATTGTAAAGATCATGACCTATCCATGATCTAAAATTAATATCTATATTCCAATTTTTAAAAACTGTTATAGAATTTGACCATCCTATCTCTAAATCTGGATTAGGAGAACCAACTACTTCTCTTTGTGCTTTTCCTAATTCATCTGTATAACCACCAGAATTAGATTTGTAAATAAACTTCCCTGTATTTTCATCAATGGTAACATAAACCGGAAGATAAAATGCACCTATTTCTTCTCCTTCTAAAATGCCTGTAACATAATATTCTTCACCGACCATTCCTCTTCCTGAGATCTGTCCCATTTTTCGTACATCATCGTCGTCAAAATATTTTCCTAAATCAATTACTTTAGATTTATTATGAGAAAGGTTTAAATTTGTTTTCCATTTAAATTTTGAGCTATTTATTGCAAAAGCTTGTACAAACAATTCAATACCTCTATTTTCATATTCTCCAGCATTATCCCATGTGTATTTTGCAAGATCTGTGGTACTTTCTGCAGGATATTTACCTAACAGGTCTTTAGTTCTTTTATAATAAAACTCTAAACTACCATTTATTCTGCTTTCATAAAGAGCAAAATCAATCCCTAAGTTATATTCATTTGATTCTTCCCATTTTAATTTTGGGTTTTCATTCCATTGTGGAAGAAAAGTAATTATATCTTCCCCTGTTTCAGGATCTGTCATTATCCCTGTTGACTGAAATATCATCAGACTATTATATTTATCAATATCCTGATTACCTGATACACCATAGCTTAATCTTATTTTTAACTGATTAATCCAATCAACATTTTGTATAAACCCTTCTTCGTGAAGATTCCATCCTACAGCCACTGTTGGAAACCAACCCCACTTGCCATCATCTCCAAATCTTGTTGAACCGTCACGTCTTAATGAACCTGATAAATAATATTTGCTATTATAATTATACTGGACTCTCCCAAAAAATCCTATTAATCTCCACATTCCTTTCCAAGAATCAATATCACCATAAGCAAAATCTGAAAATGTTTCCAAATCATTTGCTCCAATGTGCTCAGATTGAGGTCCTCGTGCTTGCGCGAAAAAGCCATCATCCATAAATTCTTCCCATGAATAACCTACCATTACATCCATATTATGAGCTTCATTAATTGATTTAACATAATTACCTGTTAATTCAATTAATTTTTTTGTTTCATTTTTATATTCTCTTTTTCCGTAACCAGAATCATAAATACCAGCGGGCCTAAAATAATAGGTTTCTTGATCATCTCGTGTATAACCTACGTTTGCACTACCTACAAATCCTTTGAAAAATTCGAAATCTGCTTTTAAGTTTCCAAAATATCTTTTAGCCTCACGGTTATTATCAATTTCATCAATTATTTGAAGCGGATTTCTATAATTAAAGATTCTTTCGATGTTATAATAATCATCATTTTCATCGTATACCGGATCAGTAGGATTTCGTGTTAATGCCTGATAAATAATGTCATCTTGATCCCAACCATCGTAATTCTCATAATCATTCTTTTCAAAAGTAGCAGACATAGTACCTGATAATGTTAATCTGTCGTCAATACCTTTTTGAACAATGTTTACTTTTGCAATAGTTCTTTCTTTCTCAGTTCCTTTCATAATTCCTTCCCAATCTGACTGTGTTACCGATGCATAATAAGAATTATTGTCTTTTCCACCAGAAAAATTAAGATTATATGATTGCGTAATACCTGTTCTGTATATTTCGTCCTGCCAATCTGTATTAGCTCCTCCATCGTTAAATACACTATCAATTGTATATTGAGGATTTTCAATTTGAGCTTCTTCCAGAATACCTTGTGCATAATTTCTAATATCACTAGCCGAAAGAAGATCAACTTTATTTGCAACCTGGTCCATAGACACTTTCGTATTTAACTGAACCTGAAAATCATTCTGTTTTCCCTTTTTGGTAGTAATAATAATAACTCCATTTGACCCCCTAGATCCATATATTGCAGCAGATGCTGCATCTTTTAAAATATTAAAGGTTTCAATATCTTCAGGAGCTACGGTAGTGGGATCAACCCCTGGCACCCCATCAATTACATATAATGGTTGAGTTCTAGAATCAAAACCAGATGCACCTCTAATTCTTATAAAGTAACCTTCATTTGGATCTCCTCCCTTTTTTGACACTAACACTCCTGCTGTTTTACCTTGTAGTGTCTGAATAGCATCAGTTATAACACCTCCACTAAGATCCTCTGCTTTAACTTGAGCTACAGCACCAGTCTTATCAGCCTTTTTCTGAACTCCATAACCTATAACTATAACTTCATCCAATAACTCTATCTGCTTATTTAATTGTATATTAATTACTGATTGGCTTCCAACAGTAATTTCCTGCGAGGCATAACCTACATAAGAAAATACGAGGATTGCATCACTTGGAACAGCAATTGAATATTCTCCATCAATATTGGTAATGGATCCAATTCCTGAATTCTTCTCTAATATTGTAACCCCCGGTAATGTTGATCCATCCTCAGCATCAGTAACAACACCGGTTACTTTTATTTGAGCCATAATAAAACCAGGAAATATTAAAATGAAGAAAATTAAAGATAGTTTTAAACGAAAATTTTTCATCCTATTTTTATTTAATAAATTTCTGATTAATTTAATGTTAAAAATACAAAAAAAAGAAGCCAATATCAATGGCAAAATCTTTTATAATCAGACATTTACATACCCCCAATCCCTCTGTAAGTATTATTTCAAACGTTTGCGAAAAGGGTTTAAGCATAAGGATATTTTTCTAATATATTTTTTATTTCTACAAACTTTTCTTATTTTTTCGTTAAATAATTTGAGAATTGGAATAGTTTTCCGTTCTTCATAACAAAAATTTACTATTAAAAGTTTAATATGAAGGGTCATCAGGTTACCATAAAAGATATAGCCAAGATATTACACATATCTCCCTCAACAGTTTCAAGAGCACTAAAGGATCATCCTGATATTAACCCTCAAACAAAAAAGAATGTTCAGGAACTGGCTAAGAAACTTAATTATAAACCTAACCAAATTGCTCTTAATTTATTGCAACAAGAGAGTAAACTTATTGGGGTAATTGTTCCTGAAATAATTCATTACTTTTTTTCAACCATAATTAGCGGCATAGAAAAAGTTGCCAATGAATCCGGATACCATATTATTATTGCACAATCGAATGAATCTTACCATAAAGAAGTAGAAAATGTTCAAGCACTCTTATCAAGTAATATTGATGGTTTTGTTATAACCATGGCAAAAACTACTTTAAATTTCGATCATTTTAAAAATGTGGAGGAAATAGGTGTTCCAATGGTTTTTGTTGATAGAGCTTGTGACAAAGTAACTGCAGATAGTGTATTGGTGGACGATTTTGATGGAGCATATAAAGCCACAAAGCATTTAGTTGAGAATGGTTGTAAGAATATTATTCATTTGGCTGGCCCGCAGAATTTGGATATTGGAGTAAAACGTAAAGATGGCTTTTTGGCTGCTTTAAACGATTCTGATGTAAATGTGAATGATTTTGCTATTCAAATATGCGACACACATGAACATGCTCTTAAATTAATCCCTGAATTATTTAGCAGACACAATAATATTGATGGCATTTTTGCCGTAAATGATTTAACCGCTATAGGTGCAATGAAAGCTGTTAAGCAGATGAATAAAACTGTACCTAATGATGTTGCAATTTCTGGATTTACAAATTCGTTTATATCGTATATTGCCGATCCGGAATTAACTACAGTCGACCAAAAAGGATTTGAAATGGGACAACACGCTGCAAGAATGATTCTTAAAAGAATTCAGAGCACAGAAAATTACGGTCCAGTAACTACCATTCTTAATACAGAACTAGTTATCAGAAAATCGAGTTTGAAGGAAAAATAATAGTGCGAATTTTTGGTCTGTCCAATATAGTATTTTGATATTCTTTCTGAAAATAAGATATAAACAATAAACATAAATCTAATTTAATAAAAAAGCAACAGAAAAACTCAGTTGCTTTTTGTAGCGAGAGCGAGATGCTGACGAGCCCGAAGTCTCAGGCTATCAGCATCCTGACATGCCTGCATCGTCAGGGCTTGAGACCTCAGAACTATATTTCTTTATAAATTCCTGGATTCGTTTTTGTGATAAATTCTTTAACTTCTTTTCTAACTTCAAAGCCTCAGGTCTTGTTTCTTTTGAACCATTCCAAACCATTTTCCACGGAACTCCCTTTGAAGTATAATTCCCTTTTCCAGAATTATGTCTTTTAATTCTTTCAACGAGGTTATTGGTTTGACCGATATAGTATTTCGACAGTTTTTCTGAATAAAGAATATAAACGTAAAACATGAATCTAATTTAATAAAAAAGCAACAGAAAAACTCAGTTGCTTTTTGTAGCGAGAG
>JBHOSR010000005.1:0-51755 GCA_042584405.1 Bacteroidota bacterium | reverse complement strand
GTTGAGAGTTTAAATTAAATTAAGTAACTTGTTTAATTAAAACAAAATAATAAATCAAATTTACATTATCATGAGAAAATATCGTATAATTTCATTTTTTGCTGTAATGCTAATTTTCTTTTTTAGCTGTGACCTAAGCGTAGAACCTCCCCAACCAAATTTTTATGCTTCCGAATACTCATCTACAAATACGGAAATTGTAATATCTTTCAGCGACCAATCATCGAATAGTCCGGATGAATGGTTTTGGACTTTTGAAGGAGGTTATCCTTCAACTTCAACTTACAGTAATCCAACTGTTTCTTACACGTCCTCAGGAACATTCGATGTAACCCTTGCAGTAAGCAACGAAGGAGGTGAAAAGACTGTCATTTATGAAGATTATATTAATGTTGGAGCATTTAATAATACTAACTGGACCGAAATGGAGATTACGGTTGACTATGATACTAAAACGATACCTGTTGATGGTTATGTTCTCTATGCAAGTATAGATAATACTTCAATGAGTTATTATGCGGAAACTTATGGAGCTACAACAGGAGGAACTCAAATTGGACTGCTTCTTTATTGGGATAAAACGATTGATTTAAATGATGCTAGCGACAGGTATCCATATATTAATAAAGACTATGTATTTATTAATGTAACTAATTATGGTTATGATGAGTTTTATCCATTTTATGTAAATTATGGCACTACTGATCAGTCTGTTGATTATATAATAATCGATAATGATGGAATAAAAAAATCAACAGGTTATTACGATGCTTTCGATTATATGGAAGTTAGAGCCTACTTTCAAGATGATCAGTATAGTTGGGTATATTGGATAGAAGGAACTCATTTTAATATGCCATGGGCCGATAATCAAGGACTTAATCTTTGGTATTCTCCTAAGGAAAGTATAAAAGCATATGCTGAAGTTGAAACTAAAAATATTAAATACAGCGGTGCTGGAAAGGATCCGCAAAGCGGAGTTAAGTAAAATTCTGTTTAAAAAATATTAAGGCTGTTTTAAATTAAAACAGCTTTTTTATTTAACGGATTTTTCAATAATTTTTACGATTACCTGAACAGCTTTTTCCATAGATTCTAATGGAATAAACTCATGCTTCCCATGATAATTATGACCACCAGTAAAAATATTTGGGCAAGGTAATCCCATATATGAAAGTCTTGCTCCATCTGTTCCTCCACGAATTGGCTTTATATTTGGTGTAATTCCAACTTCAATCATTGCTTGTTTAGCTTGTTCAACAATATGATATACTGGTTCTACTTTTTCACGCATATTATAATACTGATCTTCCAATTTATATCTCGCTACTTCCTGATTATATTTCTTATTTATTAAACCAATTACATCCTTCATTAAAGACTTTTTTTGTTCAAACTTATCTTTATCATGATCTCGAATAAGATAATGAATCTCTGCAGTTTCAACAGTTCCAATAAATCTCATAATATGGAAAAAACCCTCATACTTTTCAGTTAATTCAGGGCGTTGCTCAATAGGTAGCATATCGTTCAATTCTGATGCTACTAGAATCGCATTAATCATTTTCCCTTTTGCATAACCGGGATGAATGTCTCTTCCTTGTATTTGAATAGAAATACCTGCAGCGTTAAAGTTTTCATATTCCAGTTCGCCAATTGGTCCTCCATCAAGTGTATAGGCGTAATCAGCTCCAAACTTTTCTATATCAAAATGATCAACACCTTTTCCAATTTCCTCATCAGGTGTAAATGCTATTTTTATTGTTCCGTGTTTTATTTCTGGATGTTTTATCAAATAATCTATTGCTGTAATAATCTCAGCAATTCCTGCTTTATCATCAGCACCCAATAAGGTTTTTCCACTAGCAGTAATAATGGTTTGACCTTTATACTTTTTAAGTTCTGGAAATTCTTTTACCAATAAACTAACATTTAATTCTTTATTTATTGAGATATCCTCCCCATTGTAATTTTCAAAAACTTGCGGTTTTACATCTTTCCCGTTCATGTCTGGAGCTGTATCCATGTGAGCTAAAAAACCTATTACTGGTACTTTTTTATCAATATTTGATTCCAGCGTTGCAGTAACATAAGCATATTGATCAACCTCTACATTCTTTAATCCCAGTTCTTTTAATTCTTTTACCAGTAAGTTTGCTAAATTGATTTGTTTCTGTGTACTTGGATAAGTTTTTGAATTTTCATCTGACTGAGTATCAATCTGAACATATTTCAAAAATCTATTTAATAATTCTTGTTTCATTCCTTGTTATTTAAACCTTTTAAGCTTTGAATTGTAAATATAACTGAATATGGTCTGAATTGATAATATCTTGTTTTTAAAATACTTTATCTTTGATAATAATAAAATTCTAAAATCATGTTAAGCAAAAATCTTCTTCAATTTTTATCCGATCTTAAAGAGAATAATTATAAGGAATGGTTTCATGAAAATAAACCGAGATACCAAATCGTAAAAAAAGAATTCGAGCATTTTTTGGCACATGCTATTGCTGATATAGCCCAGTTCGATGATTCGGTAAAAAACCTTGAACCTAAACATTGCATTTTTAGAATAAATCGCGATATACGTTTTTCGAAAGATAAATCTCCTTACAAAACCAACTTTGGTGGATTTATAGTTCCGGGAGGTAAAAATGCAGGTTATGCTGGATATTATGTTCATATTGAACCAGGAAATTGCTTTCTAGCTGGTGGTATATATATGCCACCATCTGACAGATTAAAGGCTGTTAGAACTGAGATCTACGAAAATATTGATGATTTCAAGAAGATACTAAATGATAAAAACTTCAAAAAGCACTTTAAAGAAATTTCAAGTGAAGATAAGTTAAAAACTGCACCTAAGAGATTCCCAAAAGATTTTAAAGAAGTAGACTTGCTGAGACACAAACATTATACAGTTATTAAATATATTGATGAAGGAATAATTACATCCGAGAAGTTTACAGATGAAGTTCGTGAAACTTTTAAAGCTCTTTATCCTTTTAATAGTTTCATTAACGAAGCCATAAATTATCAGTTAAGTTTGAACCAATAGAAAATGCAAATTCACTTTATATTAGTAGAACCTGCAGTACCTGAAAATGTTGGAGCTGCTGCACGTGCTATAAAAACGATGGGCTTTACATCATTGCGATTAGTAAATACAACAGCTCATCTAGATGAAAAAGCAAGTTGGCTTGCACACGCTTCAAATGAAATACTTGAAAATGCAAAAGTCTACCAGACTTTACAAGAAGCAACTCAGGATATTGATTGGATTATTGGAACATCAGCAAAAAAGCGAAGAGTGAATGAAGATTACTATGCATCGAATAAAATCAATGAGTTAATTAAAGCAAAAGCAAATTCTATTATAAATCTAGCAATTGTATTTGGTCGCGAAGAAAGTGGATTAACAAATGATGAGTTAAAACTTTGCGATATTGTAACTAGTGTTCCTATGAAAACTACATATCCATCTTTAAATCTGGCACAATCGGTTATGATTTATGCTTATACCCTTTCTATGCTAGAAATAGATGAGAAAAAACCTGATCTTAAAATTGATCAGGCTGAATTAAACATTTTAAAAACTAAAACAGAAAATATTCTAACCAGTATTGGATTTAAGAAAGATTCGGCAATCTATAATCGAATTTTAGAACGATTAATGATCTTAGGTGAAACTGACATTCATTTGCTTTTATCCATTGAACATAAAATAGGTGATGTCTTAAAGAAAGATTAGTCTCCTTTATACTCTTTTAAAATCTTATTTATTCTGTTTACATTTTTGGTTAATGAACTTGCCGAAAAAGTGGCACCTGTTATAGCTTGTATATTACTTCCATATTTAAAATTATCCTCTTCTTTTTTATAAAATTGACTCAACCAACGTTTTGCGGTAATTTCCGAACCGTAATCTGAACGATATACCAATACTTTAATTAATTCTATCTCAAAATTCAGATTATAGATAATCATATAATCAAATAAATCATATCTTCCTTTTGCTGATGTTAAAACTACAATTCCTAAATCCTTTTCACCATCTATAACTTCTATGAATAAATCATCTCTGTTACCAAGTTCTGTAATTTCTTTTAAACTTAAAAGTTCAGAACTGTAATATTTTTCCAATTCTTTTCTAGCTTTTTTACTAATTTCAGGTGAGTTAGTTGAAAAATTAAAAGTTGATATTGAAATTATAAGTATTAGAATGAATCTCATAATGTAAAGTTTTTAATAGTAAAAGTGTTTGGTTTTAAAACCAAACACCTATTCCCATATTTAGCATCGAATTAAATTTACTTTCATCTGCATTCTTATACATTTGATAATCTACCTTAAATGCTGCACCTCGGTCCATTTTGAATGCAAATCCGAATAACAATTCAGTAATGCTATATGAATCATTTGCCGTCATTCCAGAAACCACTGAATTATGCGTATTATATTTTTCAAAACGAAGAAATGGCGTTAATTCATTCTTGATTGAACTATTTAGATGAAAAATGTCATATGAAACCTCAGCGTAATAACCAATCATAGATTCTCCCAAATCCTGTCCGGTAAACATATTATATTCTTCAACATTTGAAAATTTACTATAAATTAACTGACCACGTGAGTGAAATCCTGAAATTGAGTAGCGATAATCCAGACCAATCATACTTATTCCAATTACAGAAGAATCTGCCACAGTTTTTGCAACATCATCATTTTTATCTAATCCGTCATAAAGTATTGACTGAGATTTACCAAAATATCCTGACAAACCAAGTTTTAATCCCCTAATACCGTAAAAGTCAACTTTTGCAGTATAGTTTGGAGAACTTATATAGGATTCGGCTCCTTTTTGGCGACCACTTCTTAATCCGTTTGATCCTTTAAATTTGCCAGCTCCGTCATATCCGTTAAAACCATTCACCAAATATAACTGATATCTGAGTGAGGCAGCATTAATTCTGCCATCAACTCCTAATCCAATTTCTCTCCAAGTAGTTGGAACAATGTTCTTGTCAACATTCGGACGTTCCACACCATTAAATGAAGGTGGTTCATGATATTCGTTGATTATACCCATTGGAATTAAAATTAAACCTCCCTTTACAGATATATTATCTAGAAGTTGATAATTTAAGTAAGCTTGTTCAATATAAACCTCTGAAACATGTTCAAATTCAATTTCTGTTATAAATTTTGTTTTTTCGTTAAATCTGTATCCAGCAAACAGAATTAAACGATGAACATCTAACGTTCCATTTTGATTGAAATCATTGTCTAAAGGCTGATTATAATCAATTTGTCCATAACCCCCAAAATGAAGCTTGTTTTGGTTTTCAGTATCAAAGATACTTTCTTTAATTGATTCTGGTTCCGATACCCTGTTTTCAACATTTTCCTGAGCAATTATTGTGCTAATTAGTACTAAATTGCTTATTAAAAATAGTAGTAATTGTTTCATATTAATTAATTTTTAATTTGTGAACGAATTTTATACTGACAAAGAAAGAATGATTCTAAATAACCCACAATACCTAAAACATGGTATTTTCAGGTATTCTTGTCATTTATTATTTTCTAATTTAGTTCAGTTAATTATGCAATCATCTGACTAAAAATTGAACTTGCCACTCTTAAAATATGTTTTATAGTAAGATTTAAATTTCGTTTACATGATCATTTTATTGAAAATAACATTCCCAATAACCGACCCAATTCTGATTTTTGCATTGGTTTTATTTATTATTTTAATATTCCCTACTCTCTTTAAAAAACTTCGCGTTCCAGAAATTATAGGTTTAATTTTAGCTGGTGTAGCTGTTGGCCCAAATGGATTTAATTTACTTTCGCAAGATGTTGGCTTATCAATTTTTAGTCAAACAGGACTTCTTTATTTAATGTTTTTAGCAGGTTTAGAAATCAATGTTAGGGAATTCATGAATAATAAAATCCCAAGTATTGCATTCGGAATATTAACATTTGCTTTTCCCTTTGTATTAACTGGCTTAATGTTCTTTTTTATATTTAAGTTATCCTTTATAGCTTCTTTACTTATTTCAAGCATGGTGGCATCGCATACATTAGTAGCTTATCCTATAGTTGGTCGTTTTGGAATAAACCGCAATCGTGTTATAAACCTGATTGTAGGAGGAACCATTATTGCAGATACTGTTGCTTTACTTATTTTAGCTATCGTGTCTGAATCAGCTAAAGGTTTATTAGATCATATATTTTGGTTACGATTTGTTGGATATTTTGCATTTTTCTTATTACTAGTATTTTACATTATTCCAAAGTTAAGTAAATGGTTTTTTAAAAATTATGATGGCGAAAGTGGAACAGAGTACATCTTTGTGCTTGCAATGGTATTTTTATCAGCCGTAATAGCTGAATATGCACATATTGAGCCTATAATTGGTGCTTTTTTTGCAGGTTTAGCATTAAGTAAACAAATTCCGCATACCTCTCCATTAATGAATCGAATTGAGTTTATTGGGAATACTATTTTTATACCATTTTTCTTGATTACTGTTGGAATGCTAGCAGATCTTGATGTTTTAACACATAGCCTTCCTTTACTTCTTATCATTCTTTCTTTAATTTTTGTAGCGATTTTCAGCAAATATATTGCAGCATTTGTAACTCAAAAAATATTCGGATATACTAAAACTGAACGAAACTTGATATTTGGATTAAGTAGTGCAAGAGCTGCTTCTGCAGTAGCAATTATCCTTGTAGGTTTTAAACTCAATTTAGTTGATGAATCAATAATGAATGCTACTATAATATTGATTTTATTTTCAACATTAATTAGTTCTTTTATTACACAAGACTCAGCAAAAAAGATTGCAATTAAACAAGAACATGAAAAACCCACATTAGATGGTATACCTGAGCGTATATTGGTTCCTATATCTAATCCCAATAATATTGAGCAGCTTATTAATTTCTCAGTTTTAATTAAAGATCCTGAATCCAAATTACCACTATACCCTTTTACAGTTATTAATGATGATGAAAAAGCTACTGAGAATATAGTAAATTTCAATCGAATATTAGAAAAAGCTAAATTTCATGCATCAACTACCGATAATATTGCTCAAATCATATCGCGAATAGATACGAATATCGCAGATGGCATTGCAAGAACTGTAAAAGAATTTATGATAACTAAAGTTATTATGGGATGGCACGGTAAAGTCAGCACCAAAGACATATTTTTTGGAACTATACTTGAAAATGTTCTTCAGAAAACTGGTAAAATGATTTACGTAAGTAGAATAAATTCTCCATTAAACCTGATTGAAAATATTCATGTTCTAATTCCACCCGCAGCTGAACTTGAAATTGGCTTTACTGATTGGGTAAATTCTATATTGAATATTTCCAGACAGTCTTCAAGTAAAATCCATTTCTGGGGATACGAACACACTCATCAAAAAATAAAACAACATTTAGATAGTTTAGATAATGCAACTGAAATTGCATATCGTTCTGCCAAGTGTCCTTCAATGTTAAAAGTAATATCTAAGAAACTAAAGAATGAAGATTTGTTAGTTATAATTAATGCTCGCAGAAACTCTTTATCCTACAACAAACATATCAAACAAATTCCTTTGAATATTGATGAGTTGGTGGATGATTGTAACATTGCAATTATTTATCCTGAGCAGGAAACAATCTATACTGGCACTATTGATTTGCAGGTTTAATCAATTTCTTTCTCCCTAAAAGCATTTATAAATAATATATCACCCATATCGTTATAACCTTCAAAAAGCTTTTCTCCCTCATGTTTTATCTGCTCGCTTCGGAAACCAATCATCGTTAATCCTGCTTTTACCGATTTTTCATTAATCAAATCTTTTAAATTCATCGATTCATCAATATCAATGAATTCAACGTTTTTTAATGAAATCGGAAGACGACCTGTTTTAACCAAGTCTAATAAATGATCAGTTGCTTCGTCATGTTGTCCCGGTCTGCGAACATTAAATATTTTAATCTTTCCACCTTTCCAATCTGAGTGACCTAAAATAATATAGCTTAACAGTACCATCAGGTTTAGATTATCATAATCTACTCTTCGCACCCAAATATGAATCCCTTCATGATAATTTACTCCACGATTCGAGCCTCCAAGAACACAAACGTCGTAGCCCCCAGAATGCACCAGCGGATAATTTTCTGCAATTTGTTCTATGTTCTTTGGATCTTTCTTGTCGTATTCAAACAGGGCTAAATTATTATCAAGCCCAGAAATTCCTGGTAATTGTATAATTTGAGCAATTGCTGAAGTATAAGAAGGTGAAACAATAGTATCAACATATACATTGCTTTTTCTTGATTCTGCTCTTTCGATTAATAAATCCAAAGTTTCTTTTGCTTGAAGATGCGCGGTGCGCGAATAATATCCTTGTATATATTGTATATATGTCCCAAATCCATATTTATATGAAATCCAGGTTAAAAGTCTAAATGCATTATCACGATCAGAATTTACTTCAGTTACACAAATTGCAGAGGGATGCCAACTTACTTTCTTTTTCATTGTTTGATTTTTCTGAAGATAAACTTGCAGATTTCTGTTTATCTGAAATAATGCACTGCGAAATATCGACTCGAGCCCCTGTCTTTCTGAATGATAATAGCTAATGTATATATATAAAACCACCATAACAGCTATTGCTAATATTGCATATAGTGAATCCATTTTAAACATAAGGTAAACTGAAAAGACAAATCCTATTAAAGAAAGTACCCAGTGTGAACGAAATGTTGGACGATACGAAGGAGATGAGCCAAAATGATTTAAAAATGAAATTAAACACAAAGAACCATAAGTAAGCATAAAAAACATTGAAATTATTCGAGCAACTGCATTTACATCTCCTGCAGCAACAAAAACAAAAGCAATAATTACAGTAATTACTGATGCATTAAAAGGTTCGTTTGTATCGCCTTTCCCTTTTGCCATTACTCTATTAAACCGTTTAAAAGGAAATGTTCTGTCATTTCCTAAAGCTTGAAGTGTCCTTGGGGCAACCATTACAGAGCCGAGTGCCGAGGAAATTGTGGAAGCTGCTAAACCAATTGGAATTATTATCCATCCCCACAAAGCAATTTCTCCCATAATTAACTGTTTCTCATCAATATTCATAAGATCACCTGGAGATGCTGAATTAGCCAATTTAAAAATTATAAATATGTAAATAATTAATCCTGAAAAAGTAGCTACAACTGTCCCAATTGGAATTGATCTGGCGGGATTTTTTAAATCTCCTGACAATCCAACACCAGCTGTCATCCCTGTTAAAGCAGGAAATATAATGGCAAATACTAAAAAGAAATCATCCATATTTCTTAATGGACCGCTTGTAATTCCCGTAGCTGCTGTTTGAGAATATTCAGTTTTACCAATAAAAAACAGAAACAATGAAACAAATAAAATGGCAACCACAACATATAAGGCCTTTACTCCCATATTAGCCCCTTTTCTAAGAATTAATATTGCTAATAATGACATTGCTGGAAGACTTATGATTTGTTTAGGAATGTCTCTGTTAAACATTTCGTTCCACCACGGATTGGCCCATTCAAAAAAGAACTGAAACGATTCAGTAAAAGCAATTACATAAAAAGCAACACTAATAGCTTGTGATAAATACAAAGCTATTCCAATGGTACCTCCAATGTTTAAACCAAATGACCTGGAAATAATAAAATATTCACCTCCTCCCTCAACTCTTTGGTTTGTTGCTATTTCAGAAATTGCAAAAGCTGTTGGAATTGTCACAAAATGGCCAATTAGTAGTATTAACAAAACTCCTCCAACACCTAAGGTTCCTACTGCAAATCCAAAACGCAAGAATAAAATTGCACCAAGAATAGTTGAAATTGCTGTAAAGAAAACAGGAGCAGTCCCAAATCCATTAGCTTTTTTCTGTGTCATAAAATTAATATTAAGCACTAAAGTTAAGCAATTATCCAAAGTATTATTGGAACGGATACAAAATATTTAAACAAAAAAAGCTGCTCAAAATGAGCAGCTTCTATAAGCTAATTATGAATTATTAACCCAAATACTTCTTAAGAAGCTTATTTTTAGAAGAATGTCTTAATCGTCGAATTGCTTTTTCTTTTATTTGACGAACACGTTCGCGTGTTAAGCCAAGTTCATATCCAATTTCTTCTAAAGATAAATCTTTACCTCCAATACCATAATAGTATTTCAATACCATTCTTTCTTTCTCAGGCAATATACTTAAAGTCCTCTCAACTTCTTTTGCAAGGGATTCTTCCAACAAACTATTATCTGCATTTGGAGAATCCGTGTTTTCCATTACGTCAAGTAAACTTCCTTCTTCACCATCTGCAAACGGAGCATCAACTGAAAGTGGCTTACCAGAAAGCTGCAATGTGTCTTCAACTTTATCTTTTGGTAAATCAACAAATTCAGCTAATTCATCAGCTGTTGGAGTTCTGTCGAATTGTTGCTCTAATGTTGAGTAAGCTTTATGAATTTTATTTAAAGAACCAACTTTATTTAATGGTAATCGAACTACTCTTGATTGCTCTGCAATAGCTTGTAAAATTGATTGGCGAATCCACCAAACTGCATATGAAATAAATTTAAAACCCTTAGTTTCGTCAAATCTTTCAGCAGCTTTGATTAATCCTAAATTACCTTCATTAATTAAATCAGGAAGGCTCAATCCTTGAAATTGGTATTGCTTAGCTACTGAAATAACAAATCGCAGATTAGCCTTGGTTAACCTTTCCAAAGCTGCTCTGTCACCTTTTTTTATTCTTTGTGCTAATTCTACCTCTTCTTCGGCAGAAACCATCTCTTCTTTTCCAACATCTTGTAAATATTTTTCTAGAGATGAACTATCACGGTTAGTAATAGATTTTGTAATTTTTAACTGTCTCATTTCAGCCTCTCCTTTTCAATCGATTTATAATACGCTAAAACTTGGGATATTTTGCAATAATATCAAACAAGGAATTTATTAAAACTCAAGTAAAGTAACTAATTACCCTAACCCCTAAACTAAACAACTTTACGAAAAATTATGCAAAGAAACAATTTTTTTTAAAGAATCAAAAATAAATATCGTTTTATGTTGCTTATTCTCTAACGAGATTAATACCCAAAATGTTTTAAAAACACCGATAAATTTTAAGTTATTTCGAATTTTTAACAATATGATTATAGATCTCACTAAAAATACTTACGCCTTTTTCAATAATATCATCAGGGAAATCATAATCAGGATTATGCAATTGAGGATGATTTTTACCACTACCTAAGCCAAAAAGTGCACCTTTGAACTTCTTAGTAAAATGAGCAAAATCTTCTGACCAACGAAAAGGATTTTCTAAATAGTTATATGGAATTTTTGCAAAATCAGCTGCATTTTGAATAATCTTAACCATTTCCTTGTTATTTACAGTTGCAGGAAAATCTTCAACATAAGATATTTCGAATTTTAGGCTACTTTTATCTGCATTCCTTTTTACAGTTTCCTCTGCCATTGCAGTAAGTTTTTGCATATCTTCATCTCTGTATGTTCTTAAGGTTGCCATAACTTCAGCATATCCCGGAGTTATGCCAAAGGCTATTTCTCCCAAACGTGCATGAATAATAGTTATTAAAGTAAAATCGGAAAAAACCTCTTTTTGTTTTGTTAAGTCATTCAATTCTTTTATGACGTCAGCCATTGAAATTGCAGGACTATTGCCATTTTCAGGCTCACTTGCATGAGATGTTTTACCGATTAATTTGATTATCATTCCTTTTGACGCTGCGGCAAAAGTTTCATTTGCTAAAATGATTTCACCTTCTTTAAATCCCGGTAAATTATGTAATGCAAATACATAATCAACTTTTATTTTTTTGAATTTTTCATCATTCACAACACGAAATGCCCCTTGTCCGTTTTCTTCTGAAGGTTGAAATAATAAAACTACTTGTCCATTTTTAGGAGGATTCTTTGAAAACATATCTGCTAAACCCGCAATAATTGCCATGTGGCCATCATGACCACACATATGCGAAACACCTTTTTGAACTGACTTATATTCAATTTCATTTTCTTCATCAATTGGTAAAGCATCTAAATCACACCTAAAAAGAACAGAAGGTCCCTCATCATTTCCTTTAAAAATACACGCTAGTCCGTTTCCCCCAATTCCTCTTATAATCTCAATATTATCATAATGAGATAAAAAATTCGTAATTCTTTCTGCTGTTACAAATTCATTATCTGATAGTTCTGGAAAACGATGCAGTTCATGTCGTAATTCAATGATTTTTTCGAGGTTAAAAAATTGTTTCATAGAACTAAAATTGGAGGTAAATAACAATTAGCTTTTTAGATCCGCATCTAAGCAGTACTTTAGATTACAAAAAAATACATATTCTTCAAAGTTAGCCTAAACTATATATAATTAAAAATGGAATTGTTATTATATAATTCCTGATAAAATGTTATAACTTGCGCTCGTTTTAAAAATGTTTAATGGATAAAAGCAAAATAATAGCATACATTGCGGTAATATTAGCAATGATTTTTTGGGGCTTTACTTTTATATGGTATAAGATCGTATATGAGTTTTATAATCCTATCACAACAGTTTTCTTCAGGCTGGTTATTTCCTCTTTGTTTTTATTTGTGTTGATGTACCCCCTTAAGAAACTTCAAAAAATCAATAAAAGCGATTTTAAATATTTTTTATTAGTTTCATTCTTTAATCCATTTCTCTACTTTATTGGCGAAAGTTTTGGAATTAAATTTGTCCCCTCAACACTTGCTGCAGTTATAATAGCTACTATTCCTTTGTTTACTTCATTGGTTTCATCTCGATTTCTAAATGAAAAAATTACTCGAATGAATATAATTGGAATTGTTTTTTCTGTAATTGGAGTAGGTCTAATTATTTTTGAAAAAAATAAAGGTTTTAATGTTTCTCTTTTCGGTATTGCCATGCTAACATTGGCGGTTGCAGCAGCAATTGGTTACTCAATAGTAATTAAAAAACTAGCGGATAAGTACAATTCAATTACTATTGTTACCTATCATAATTTTATTGGTATTTTCTTATTTGCGCCGTTATTTTTCATTTTTGATTTTAGCGATTTCATCCAGACAGGATTTTCAGCAAAAGCTTGGATTCCTTTGCTTGAATTAGCTTTTTTTGGTTCTTCATTTGCTTTCATCTTTTTTACTTACTCAATACAAAAAATTGGTGTTGGAAAAACAAACGCATTTACAAACGCAATACCTGTTATTACAGCTATAATTGCTTATTTTGTATTAGATGAATTGATTAGCATTTCGAAAATTGCAGGAATTTCAATTGTAATTGGAGGATTGTTTCTATCTCAAATTAAAACTTCTGGTTTACGCGAAAGATGGCGAAATTATATCAGACCAAGTGAATAATGGGTATTCTTGATAAAATACAATTGTTTGAATTGCGAAATAGGGCACTTGATGTAAAGCTGGAAACCAAGTCTTTTTTTGCTAAACTCCGAAGCAAAAAACCAAAGAATTTGGATAAAATTATGCTGGAATTGCATCAGGAGGTTTTCGATGAAATTAATTGCCTCGATTGTGCTAATTGCTGTAAATCGATTAGTCCAACTTTATATGATAAAGATGTTGATCGTTTAGCAAAACATTTTAAAATAAAACCTTCACAATTTGTTGATGAATATTTAAATATTGATGAAGAAGGCGATTATGTTTTTCATGAAACTCCATGTCCTTTTCTCTTGCCTGATAATTATTGCATAGCCTATGAAAGCAGACCAAAAGCGTGTAGAGAATATCCTCATTTAGATCGTAACCGATTTTATCAAATCCTTAATCTTACTCTGAAGAATATGGAAGTTTGTCCTGCTGTATTTGATGCTGTGGAAAATTTGAAAAAGAGAAAAGAAAAACTTTAATTTACAAAAACGTTTAAACCCTTAGGAACCACTTTTATATTTAAAATCTCACCCATTTCACATGGTTCTCCATCGAAATGAACAACATCGGGTGATTTTCTTTTAACAACTATCTTATCGCATTGATATGTTTCCAAATAAACACTTTTATTAATGTTTTTAAGAAATAAGCGAGCTCCAATTCCTGGAGCCGTAATTAGCGGGAAAGAACGCAGTATTGCAACTTCTAACTTGCCATCTTGAATATCAGCATTTGGAGCAATATGAGCATTGTTACCATACTGTGAAGCATTAGCAAATGTTATTAAAAAAGCATCACGCATAATGGTTGTTCCATTCATTGAAATCTCGTATCGTTTAGGTTTGTATCTTCTAAATTCAGATACCGTAGCTTTTATGTAATTTGAAAATCCACGACCTTCCATCTTATCAAATAAATGACCAATATGTGCATCGAATCCTACACCTGTTGTACAAAAAAACTTCTGATCATTTATTTTTCCGTAATCTATTTTTTGAGAATTCCCTTTTTTTATAAGGTCTAATGCTTTTTGAGCTTTTAATGGAATTTTAAGATGACGTGCTAATCCATTTCCTGAACCAAAAGGCACAATGCCCAATACCGCTTCTGTATCAACTATTGCTGAAGCAACCTCATTTATTGTACCATCACCTCCAACAGCAACTACTTTTTTATATTCTTTTTGGGTGTATTTTTTTACAATTTGGGTAGCTTCACCGGCAAACCTGGTAAAAATAATCTTAGTTTTAAATTGATCTTCAGGAAATTTCTCTTCGATCAAATCTATAATAAACTTTTTGGGTTTATTCCCAGAAATTGGATTTATCACAAATAATATTTTATCCTTCATCGCCACTAGTTTCTTCAACCTAAATCAATTATCAAAAACTCAGCAAAGATAACTATGAACATACTCTTTTAAAAACATTTTAGTGAAATGTTTTACAATTGATGTTACAAAAGCATTCATACATATTCAAAATGAACCATAACATGTGAATACTAAGATTGTAACTAATGCGTTTAAAACTTATTATGCCTAAAGTAAGTATTGCATATAAATCCTTATTTCATTATTTGTATTTTTGCCTGATGAAAAAATTGTTATTCATCCTTTCGATTATAATAATTTCTTTGCCCATATATGCGCAAATTGGGGGAACAAACACTTACGATTTTTTAAATTTGGTTAATTCTGCTCGAGTTGCGTCTTTTGGCGGTGATGTTATTGCAATTAACGATAACGATTTTAATTTGACCTATCACAATCCTGCATTGCTTAATTCTGATATGAATCATAGCATGGTTGTTAATTATGTTAATTACTTTACTGATGTTAATTATGGTTATGCTGCTTATGCAACTAATATTAAAGAATATGGCATTTTCTCAGGTGGTATCCAATATATAAACTATGGCAAATTTACCGCCGCAGATGAAAAGGGAATTGTAACCGGGGAATTTAAGGCTGCTGAATATGCAATTAACCTGGTTTACTCAAGAGTTATAGACAGCACTTTTCGAGTGGGTATAAATGTTAAACCAATAATCTCCACCCTTGAAAAGTACACATCACTTGGTATAGCGACTGATATAGGCGTTATATATAATAAACCTCAAAATTTGTTCACTGCGGCATTTGTAATAAAGAATCTAGGCGCTCAATTAAAGGGATATACTGATGAAAGAGAACCACTTCCATTTAATATGCAATTGGGAATCTCACAAAAACTTAAGCATGCTCCTTTACTTTTTACAGTAACTTACGATCATTTAGAGAAATGGGATTTAACTTATGAAAAACCTCAAGATGAAGATGCATTTTTAGATCCTTCTTCAGGTGAAACATCCCAATCAACGATTGATAAAATTGCTGATCAGTTTATGCGACATATTCTTATTGGTGTTGAATTTAATCCTGTCAATAATTTTTATGTAAGAGCTGGTTATAATTATCGACGCCGAAAAGAAATGCTAATTGAATCGAAGACTTCAACGATTGGATTTTCCTGGGGTTTCGGAGTTAAAATCTCTAAATTCCATTTAAGTTATGGACGTGCAACCTATCATTTAGCTGGAGCTTCAGATCATTTTTCAATAAGCACTAACCTTGATAGTTTTAAAAAGAATCTATAATATTCCATTTTATAGTTAATAAAAGAATTTGTCTAATGTCATTTTTGGATTTACCTTTGATCCTTAATTAACTTCAAAAATGATAAAATCCAATAAAAAAATTATAATCGCAATTGATGGTTACTCATCATCGGGGAAAAGTACATTAGCCAAAGAAATTGCTAAAATACTTGAATATAAATATATCGATAGTGGGGCAATGTATCGAGCAGCAACATTAATTGCATTACGAAATAATGTGATTAATACAAATAATCATCAGGTTGATGAAAAAAAGTTAAAAACTTTAATTGAAGAAATCCAAATCAATTTTAAATATAGTAACGAAAACAACAGACAAGAAACTTACCTTAACAACGAAAATGTTGAAGATGAAATTCGTGAAATGAATGTTTCCAATAGTGTAAGTTTTATAAGCAAAATAGCTTTTGTAAGAAAAAAGATGGTTGCATTTCAGCAAGAAATGGGAAAAGAAAAAGGAATCGTCATGGATGGACGCGATATTGGAACTGTTGTTTTCCCAAATGCTGAACTAAAAATATTTATGAATGCTAAAGCAGAAGTACGAGCTGAAAGAAGATATCTTGAATTAAAAGAAAAAAATGTTGACGTAAGTTTTGAAGAGATTCTCGAAAATGTTAAAAAACGTGACCATATTGATGAAACCAGGGATGAAAGTCCTCTAAAAAAAGCATGTGATTCTGTTGAATTAGATAACAGTAATATGAATCGCCAAGAACAATTGGACTGGATTATTGGTTTAGTAAAACAGCGAATAAATTAGTTAAATTTAAAAATGAAAATTGAAATTGATAGTAATTCAGGATTTTGTTTTGGTGTTGTAAATGCGATCCAATTGGCAGAAATGGAGCTTGAAAGAAATGATAAACTCTATTGCCTTGGCGATATTGTGCATAACAATGCTGAAGTTGAGCGATTGAAAGAAAAAGGTCTGGTTACTATTAATCATGAAGAATTTAAGAACTTGAAAAATTGTAAAGTGTTATTGCGAGCACATGGTGAACCCCCAGAAACCTACCAAACCTCCATTAAAAATAACATTCAACTTATTGACGCATCATGCCCTGTTGTTCTTAAACTTCAGAATAATATAAAACTTGGATTTGATGAGATTCTTAAAAAAGGGGGACAAGTAGTTATTTACGGAAAAGAGGGACATGCTGAAGTAAACGCATTAGTAGGACAAACAAACGACAGGGCAATTGTTATTGGAGGAATTGAAGATTTAGATAAGATTGATTTTTCAAAATCCGTGAATTTATTTTCTCAAACTACAAAAAGTATCGAAGGATTTTATGAAATTCAAAAAGAAATTAAAAACCGGATAGTTTCTACCCAAGGATCCAGTAATGCTGAATTCATTGCTAACGATACTATATGCAGACAAGTATCGCACAGACAACCTCAATTGCGTGAATTTGTTAAAAAACACGATGTCGTTATTTTTGTTAGTGGTCAAAAAAGCTCAAACGGCAAAATGCTTTACCAGGTTTGTAAAGAAGAAAATCCAAATACATTTTTCGTTTCAGACGTTGATGAACTTAAATCAAATTGGTTTAGCAATGCAACTTCTACTGGCGTTTGTGGTGCAACCTCAACTCCGCGTTGGTTAATGGAAAAAATAGCTAAAAATATTGAAAAGCTTTCAAATTAAATTAGATTTGTTCTGAAGTAAAATAATGCCTGAATGAACAATCAACAGCACTTTGCAGATGTAATTCTTCCCTTGCCCCTTAAGCAATTATTTACTTACAGGGTTCCGGATGTTTTAGTGGAAGATATTGAAATTGGCAAAAGAGTAATTATTCAGTTTGGTAAAAGAAAGATATATACTTCAATTATTTATTCACTCCATAATGAAGCTCCAAAAGAATATCAAACGAAAGATATCATTTCGATCTTAGATGAAAAGCCTATTGTAAATAATCAACAGTTAAAACTATGGAAGTGGATTGCTGAATATTATATGTGCTCGATAGGCGAAGTTTTTAAAGCAGCTTTACCGTCTGGTTTGAAGCTTGAAAGTGAAACTAAAGTTATTTATAATCCTGAAAAAATTGATTTAAAAAGATTCAATTCAATTGAAACTTTAGTACTTGATTATTTGGCGAGTAAAAATGTGGCTAGCATTACAGAAATATCAAGTGCATTAAATAGAAAAGAATCGTTGCCAGTTATAAAATCATTGTTAGATAAAAAAGCAGTTATTCTGGAAGAAAAACTTCGAGAAAACTTTAAACCCAAAACTGAATCGTATATAAAATTAGATGATTCCATAACTAAGGAATCTCAACTACATGAAATATTCGATTCATTGAACCGGGCTCCTAAACAACTGCATGTACTTATGAATTACATAAAGTTTTCTGGCAGTTTTATGCATTCTAAATCAATTGAAATAAAGAAGAAACAATTGCTTGTAGATTCAAATAATTCAATCATTAAATCTCTGATAGATAAGAATATTTTAACCGAATATGATAAAACAATTAGTAGATTAGATGATTCTGAACTTGAAAAATCTGAGATAAAAGAACTTTCCAGTGCACAGCAAGAGGCATATAATTCTATTAAACAACAATTTGTAGAAAAAGATGTAGTTCTTCTTGAAGGAGTAACATCAAGCGGTAAAACTGAAATATATATTCATCTTATAAAGGAACAACTTGATAAAGGAAAACAGGTTTTATATTTATTGCCAGAAATAGCATTAACTGCTCAAATAATAAATCGTTTAAAATCCGTATTTGGAAATCGTGTGGGGATTTATCACTCGAAATTCAGCGACTCGGAAAGAGTTGAAGTTTATCAAAATATTCTTCATCCAAGTGATACGCTTAAATATGATATTATTTTAGGTGTTCGATCATCTTTGTTTTTACCTTATTCTAAACTGGGTCTTATTATTGTTGATGAAGAACATGAAAATACATACAAACAATATGATCCTGCTCCAAGGTACAATGCAAGGGATTGCTCAGTTGTACTAGCTCAAATACATAACGCAAAAACACTATTAGGCACTGCAACTCCTTCAGTAGAAAGTTATTATAACGCCAAGGCTGGGAAATATGGTTTGGTGCAATTAAAAAGTCGATTTCAAAATATTAAATTACCTGAGATTCATTTGGTTGATGTATTAAGAGCTAGAAAAAGAAAAGAAATGCGCTCGCATTTTACTCCTGAGTTAATTGACAGTATAACAGAAACGCTTGCACTGAAGGAGCAGGTAATTCTATTTCAAAATCGCCGCGGATTTTCTCCATATGTAGAATGCGATATGTGTGGTTGGATTCCATATTGTACAAATTGCGATGTAAGTCTCACTTATCATCGTCACCAAAACGAATTAGTTTGTCATTACTGTGGTTATTCAATTCGAACTCCAAAAACATGCACGGCTTGTGGCAATTCTGCAGTTCAAACCCGTGGATTTGGAACTGAGAAAATTGAAGACGAATTAAAGATCTTTTTCCCTGAAGCAAAACTAGCAAGAATGGACTTAGATTCAACAAGATCGAAAAATGCTTATCATAATATTATATCAGGATTTGAAAGTGGTGAAATAGATATTTTAATAGGTACGCAAATGGTTTCGAAAGGTCTTGATTTTGACAATGTAAATCTAGTAGGAATACTGAACGCTGATAATATGCTCAATTATCCCGATTTCAGAGCATTTGAACGGAGTTATCAATTAATGGCACAAGTAAGTGGTCGTGCTGGAAGAAAAAATAAGCAAGGAAAAGTTATTATTCAAACGAGCAACCCAGCTCATCCAATTTTACAATTGGTATTGGATAATAAATTTGAAGAAATGTATAAATCACAACTACTCGAACGCAAAAATTTTAATTATCCTCCATTTTATCGTTTAATTAATATAAATATTCGCCATAAAAAGAAAGAAATTGTAGACAATGCAGCTCACCAATTAGGTGCAAGTTTGCGAAAAGTTTTTGGTAAAAGAATTTTAGGTCCCGAACCTCCTATTATTTCAAGAGTTCAAAATAATTACATTCAGAATATTATTTTAAAAATTGAACGTGAACGGTCATTTCAAAAAGCAAAGCAATTATTAAATGAGCAAATCACTAATCTTCTTTCAATTGACAATTTTAAAACTATACATATTTCAAAAAATGTTGATCCAGTATAATTTTAAAAACCATGAAATTTAAAAAACTAATTCCCTATATAATCGTATTTTTTATCTCGTTTTTTTTAACTCCAATTATTATAACGAGTTTTATAAGAGCTGCTAACAAACAAGCGACCCAATATATTGAGAATTTTTATCCTGTTACTTCTGAATTATCAGATGGATTATACACAGGAAAATTCAAAGTTTTTCAGATCATTACTTTTTCGAAAGTTGAGTTTACCATTGAAAATGGGATGGTTAAAAGTATTGATTTCCTAAAAATGTATCATTCCCCGGGTAGTCCATATAAAGAAGAAATTGAAAATCAAATAAAGCAAAGTCAAAGTCTAGAAGTTGATGCCATTACTGGAGCAACACGAACAAGTAATTTTGCTAAAGCTGCAATTAAAAACGCTGTTAAAAAGCAAAGTAATTAAATCCTAACATAATAAGTTAACTTATATTCTTAAGGATTTTTTCTGTTAGCTAAGACTAGGTAAAGTAAAATAAAATGTGGAACCCTTCCCTTCTTCCGATTCAAGATAAATTGATCCTTTGAGTAGATTAATTAATGATTTAGAAATGGACAACCCAACTCCTAATCCTCCATAATTTCTTGCCAATGACATTTCTTCCTGATTAAAATAATTAAAAATGTCCTCTACATTTTCAGGTTTTATTCCAATTCCAGTATCCTTCACATGAAACAAATATGATTTTTTTTGTACGCTGTATCCAATTTCAACAAAACCATCATGTGTAAACTTAATTGCATTACTTAATAAATAAGTTAGCACCTGCATAAACTTTTCTTCATCTGTAGAGATATAGTGTTTTTGTTCGTTGCCCGGGAAATTAGTAACAAGTTCTAAGTTTTTTTCTTTTGCTGTAGAATTAAATGTTTCAACAACTTTATTCATAGCTTTTTTGATATCAAACTCATGAATTACAACTTTTCCCTGGTTAGCCTGAATTTTTGATAATTCAATAACATTTGCAATTATTGAAAGAAGTTGATTACTTGAATTGTGAATAATTTCTTTATAAGCCAGAGCATCTTCTTCTTTAGTATCGCTATCGATAAGTAACTCTGTAAAACCAAGTATACCATTTAATGGAGTTCTAATTTCGTGCGAAATATTGTTCAAAAATGCCGTTTTTAGTCTATTACTTTCATCAGCTTGAGTTTTTGCTGCGAGTAGCGCTTTTTCATATTTTCTCCGTTCGGCAATATTGATTATCATATATAAAAACAGTGACAAACCTACAAACAAGGTTCCTATTGCAACAAATAATATTTTTTTAGATAAAGATGCAGCTTTTTCAATAGGAATCTCTATCATCATACTCCAAGGCTTTTTACTTCTGCTAACATCTATCGGATAAAATAACCTGAATACTTTCTTGCCAGTGAATTCTGACCTCGTTTCAACTGTAAGCTCTTTGCCATTTACTATTGCATTATAACTTAATGTATCTTGCTTATCTAAAACATCAAATATTTTTTTATTAATTAATGAAGAATCAATATGAGTTACTATTTTACCATTATTTGAAATTAAAGAGAGATAACCCGTTTGATAAGGTCTAACTTTACTGAGCTTATTCTGCAGGCTCCCCAGATCAATATCAACACCTATCACACCAAGAAATTTATCATCAACAATTATTGGGATACTAATTGAAGTTGCAAAAAACACCTGTTTATAACCTGTGTATGCAAAATTATAAGGTTCAGTAATAATCTCATCTTTCAATTCTTTTGGTAATAAATAATAAGAATTATTATAATCAGCCAAGGTCATTATTTCATAATTAATCTCATTTCTTTCTCGAAAATAACTAATTCCCAAAGTACCTTGATCATTATAAAGTGAATCATCTCTGTATAAATAATCCTTTCCATCAAAAGCGTCAGGTTCCCATAGTGTCCATACTCCTAAGAAATTTGGGTTTTCTGATATAGTTGTTTTAAGCATCCTTTTAATCTCTTGTCTTGAGTTTTTAAGTTTGCGAATTAAAAGAATATTTTGTTCAAGTGATCTGGCTATTAGTATTGATGATGACAAATAAATTTGTGTTTCAAAAGCAGCCTTTCGCGATATTTCAGAAGCTAATTCTTTGGAATTATTATAAACATCTTTGCGATGATTTATACCTAAAAATAAAAATAGAAATAAAAATACAACTGCAGTAAAAATGGTTACGACAATTGCAATTGTTAAGCTCGTGCTATCCTTTTTGTTAGATATGTTTAATCTTTTTGGCATTCATCAAGTTTCTCAAACTAACTCAAATTTAAGCTAATTTGAAATTAATAAAAAGTTGCTTTTAAAAATATGATATGAATAATTGATTTAATAATCCTAATTACTATCTTTATTCAACAGCTTTTACACTTTAAACATTCTACCATGAATAACACAATAAAACATCTCTTTTGTTTATTGATTATTTCAATAATCGTTACCAATTGTAATATGCGTCCTAATCAAGAACAAGAAAAAGGTAAGCTTCTGCAAACCGATATTGATTTCTCAAACAGATCTGCTGAAGTTGGAAATCACCAGGCCTTTTTAGAATTTGCTTCTCCAGATGTTGTTTTACTAAAACCCAATTCGTATCCAATTGTTGGCAAACTTGCTATGAAAAAGTTATATGAGGAACTTTCCGATTCTGGATATAAATTAACATGGAAACCAAGCTATGGAAGAGTAGCTGCATCAGGTGATTTAGGTTATACTTTTGGAATTTACTTATTAGAAATTATAGAAGGTGAGCAAAAAGGACAAGTTAGTCAAGGCACTTATTGTTCCATTTGGGAAAAGAACGTAAAAGGCAAATGGCGATTTATTTTAGATACCGGAAACCCTGGATTAGGTTCAAATAACAGTGAACAATAATCAATAGACAATTTTCGCTTCGATAAGTGCTTATTAATTAACTTTGGATATGAATTACTGTTTATAGACAATTGAAAAATCCTATCTTTACATTTTAATTTCAAAATTTCATTGTTGTGAAAAAACCAGATATAAAATCAATATTCGAATCTTTTAATCAATTCAATATTTTAATCATTGGCGATATCATGCTCGACTCCTATATGTGGGGTAAAGTGAATCGTATTTCTCCAGAGGCTCCTGTTCCTATTATCATGAGTTCGAAACAAGAAAACCGTTTAGGTGGAGCTGCCAATGTTGCTCTAAATGTACAAGCCCTTGGAGCTAATCCTATATTATGTGCAGTTGTTGGCAATGATTCAAAGGCGAAAACTTTTTATAGTCTTCTTAAAAAACGAAAGCTCAGTAGTGAAGGAATATTAGAAGATGATAGCCGTAAAACAACGGTTAAAACGCGGATAATTGCAGATAATCAACACCTTCTGCGAGTTGACGAAGAAATTGATCATGAACTAGAACCAGAAACAGAGAAACAATTTATAAATAAAATACTAACCATTCTTGCCGACAAACAAATTGACGCTATAATATTTGAAGATTACGATAAAGGCTGTATTACTCCAAATGTGATAAAGAATATTGTGGAATTTGCGAATAACAATAACATTCCAACCTTAGTTGATCCTAAGAAACGCAACTTTATGGAATATAAAAATGTAACACTTTTTAAACCTAATTTTAAAGAGTTAGTAGAAGGTTCTAAAATAGATATTAAAAAAGGTGATTTTGATGGAATATTCTCAGCATCTGAAAAACTAAAATCAGAATTATCATGTAAATACCAGCTAATAACATTATCTGAACTAGGGGTTTTTATTAATTATAATAATACATACAAAACAATTCCTGCTGAAATTCGTGATATTGCTGATGTATCTGGTGCTGGAGACACTTTAATTGGAACTGCAAGCTTATGTCTGGCTGCTGGATTAGAACCAGAGCTAGTTGCAGGAATCTCAAACCTTGCGGGAGGTTTGGTTTGTGAGAAAATTGGAGTAGTGCCAATTAATAAAGAACAATTATTGCTGGAAACTTTTGAAAAATATTCATAGTTGTATTTAACATTCTGTTTCAAATAATTGCCTAATTCTAAGATAAATTTTGTTAATAATTTGTTTATAACTATGGAAATATTGTTTACAATTCTTATCTGTGTAAAATTAAATAAACCGATAAAATTGTATTTTTGAATTCCTAAATTGGGTGAAGAATACGATTCAAACGGGATTATTCCTAAAAAAACATCTCTATGGCAAAAGTAATTGCATTAGCAAATCAAAAAGGAGGGGTTGGTAAAACAACAACCGCAATAAATTTAGCAGCAAGTTTAGCTGTTCTTGAAAAAAAGGTTTTAATTGTTGATGCTGATCCTCAGGCCAATGCTACATCAGGAACGGGATTTGACATTAGAGCAATTAAAACAAGTATTTACGAGTGTTTAGTAGATGATCAGGATCCAAAAAATATTGTTTTAAATAGCGACATTGAAGGTTTAGATTTAATTCCATCACATATCGACTTAGTTGGTGCTGAAATTGAAATGCTTAATCAGCCTAATAGAGAATACATTTTAAAACATGTAATCGAGAAAGTAAAAGACGCTTACGATTATGTATTAATAGATTGTTCACCGTCACTCGGTTTAATTACAGTTAATTCGTTAACTGCTGCAGATTCTATTATAATTCCTGTTCAGTGTGAATACTTTGCTTTGGAAGGATTAGGGAAACTATTAAATACAATTAAAATAATACAGTCGCGTTTAAATAAAGAACTTGAAATTGAAGGATTCCTATTAACCATGTACGATCCTCGATTACGACTTTCTAACCAGGTTGTTGAAGAAGTAAAAAAACATTTTCAGGATATGGTTTTTGAAACCATTATTCAAAGAAATATTAAACTTAGTGAATCTCCAAGTTATGGTAAACCGGTAGTTCTTTACGATGCTGCTTCAAAAGGATCGGTTAACTATTTAAATCTTGCACGAGAGCTTTTACAAAAAAACGATGAAACCAAGATTGCAAACGCAGAAAAAGTAGTAGAATAAAAATAAAATTTAACGGAAAATGGCAAAACGAAATGCATTAGGAAGAGGATTAGGAGCATTAATTGATGACGCGGGTCAGGAACATATAGTAACTGCTGATACTGTTAACGAAATTGATACCGACAAAATAGAGGCAAACCCTTTCCAACCAAGATCTGTATTTAATGAAGAGTCGTTAGAAGAACTAGCAAGGTCTATTAAAGAGTTAGGAATAATTCAGCCAATTACAGTTAGAACTACTGATGATCATAAATTTCAGCTAATTTCTGGAGAGAGAAGATTGCGAGCAGCTCAAATTGCTGGTTTAAAAAAGATTCCTGCTTTTGTGCGATTTGCTGATGATCAGGGAATGCTTGAACTTGCATTGGTTGAAAATATTCAGCGAGAAGATTTAGATGCAATAGAAGTTGCTATAAGCTACCAGCGATTAATTGAAGAATGTAAACTTACCCAGGAAAGTATGAGTGACCGAGTTGGTAAAAAACGCTCAACAATCTCAAACTATCTTCGTTTACTGAAACTACCTGCTGAAATTCAACTGGGAATTCGCGACAAAAATATCTCAATGGGTCATGCAAGAGCTTTGGTTAATATCGAAAATGAAAAAACGCAATTAAATATATACTATCGAATAATTGATGAAGAACTCTCTGTTCGCAAAACCGAAGATATAATCCGAGATGTTAATACTCCTAAAGCAAAAGGAACTAAAGAAAAAGTTCGTTTACCCGAAGAGTACGAACAATTAAAGAATCATTTGGCAGAACATTTTGGTGCATCAATTGATTTTAATCGCAACAATAAAGGAAGCGGAAAAATCGTTATTCCATTCAAATCAGATGAAGATTTAGAAAGAATAATGGGAATTATTGATAAAATGAAATAATTTTGCCCAGTCACATTTTAAAACAACTATTATTTTGCTGGGAAAGATTTTCAAAATCCTTTTAATAATCATACTATTTATTAGTAATATTTCGTCAGGGAATGGACAAAATACGTCTTCTCCGGATATTACTATGCAGCAAAATGAACCCATTAAAATTCATTCGCCACATAAAGCAACCATGTATTCTGCTTTAATTCCTGGATTAGGCCAGGTTTACAATAAGAAGTATTGGAAACTACCAATTATTTATGGTGCAACAGGAATTTTAATTTATGCATTTGATTTTAATAACGATCAGTATAACAAATATAAAAACGCTTATGCTGATATGGATGCAAACAAAATAACTAGCTTTGAAGGATATACGAGTAAAGATATATTGTTACGAATAAAAGATAATTACAGACGAAATCGTGATCTTAATGTAATATCATTAGCTGCAGTTTATTTGCTTAATGTTGTTGATGCGACTGTCGATGCTCATTTATTCGATTATGAAATAACAGATGATCTTTCATTAAATATTCAGCCTACACTAAAACAATCTATAGATTATCAGAATACTTATGGTTTATCTCTTAGAATTACTTTCTAAACCTTAATTTGCTATTTAACAATTTATAACAAAATTTATTTCTTTTTTTGTACAGTTTGTAGTTAATTCGGGCTTTTTACTAACTTTGATCAATAATATATTTAAGATGAAAAAAATAATACTTTTAATCATAATATTTTCTCAGTTTATTAATTCCTGGGCAGAATCACCTTCACGTAAAAAGGATACTTTATTATATAACTATCAAGTTAATTCAAACCTGGATAGTCTTATAAATTTATGGTATGTTAAAAATGCTATTAAAACTGACTATAACACTATTAGTAAAGATACTATTGGATTGATTCCAGAATTTCCTGACTCTATTTATATAGAAAGATTACAAAATATACCTTCAATAATCGATTTATCATATAATAAAATTGTACGAAATTATATACATGTATATACTAAGCAACGAAGAGAAAGTGTAGAAACAATGATTGGTATATCAGATTATTATTTCCCAAAAATTGAAGAGATATTTGAGAGCTATGGATTACCGACAGAATTAAAATATATGGCAATTATTGAATCAGCCTTAAATCCAAGAGCTGTTTCAAGAGTTGGTGCTACCGGCATGTGGCAATTTATGTATGGTACAGCACGAATGTACGATTTAACTGTTAACTCTTACGTTGATGAAAGACGAGATCCTGTAAAATCAGCTCATGCAGCTGCCTTATTTATGAAAGATTTATATTCAATGTTTAATGATTGGACCCTTGTAATAGCAGCGTATAATTGCGGACCTGGAAATGTGAATAAAGCCATTAGACGTTCTGGTGGGAAAAGAGATTTTTGGGAAATTTATTACCGTTTGCCTCGAGAAACAAGAGGATATGTTCCAGCTTACATTGCAGCAACCTATACTTTCAATTATTATAAAGAGCATGGTTTAAATCCTCATTTCCCAGAGATGCCAATAGCAACAGATACAATCATGATTTCAGATAATCTTCATTTAAAACAGGTTTCTGAAGTTTTGGATATTCCGCTTAAAGCTCTTAGAGATTTAAATCCACAATATAGAGAAGATATTATACCAGCTAAAAGCACAATGTATTCTTTAACAATGCCAATGGAATATATTGGCAAATTTATTGACTTGCAGGACTCAATTTTTTCTTATAAAGATTCAATCTTTTTTAATGCAGATAATTCAATAAAAAATCCACAACATTCATATTATATTCCACAAGCTCCAACAAACAGAGAAAAACTCATTTATACTGTTAAATCTGGTGATAATCTTGGCTTTATTTCTGAATGGTATAACGTTAGGCTCTCAGATCTTCGATACTGGAATAACATTTATGGAAACATGATTCGTGTTGGTCAAAAATTAAATATTTATGTTCCAAAAGGCAGTGCAGCTAAATATGCTGATATCAATACTCTTTCTTTTGAAGAAAAACAGCGCAGAATAGGTAAAGCAGTTACTCGAAAAGAAGAAATTATTATCCAACCTACGGATAATAGCTATGTATATTACAAGGTTCGTTATGGAGATACATTATGGGAAATTGCTAAAAAATATCAGGGAATAACAGAAAATGATCTTATGAAATTAAATAATATGTCGAGCGGTCGCTCTTTAAAAGCGGGACAATATATTAAGATAAAACCTAAAGGCTAATGAGCTTGGCTAACTTTTCAATATTTTGTAACGCATTCTTATCGTTATACGCATCACCAATATCATAAGATTTTGAGGTAACTTCTCCAAGGTAATCAACACCCAATGCTTTAAATGCACGTTTAAACATTTCTATAGTTAAATCACAATCAACAGCACCAGTTCCTGCAGGTAAAATTAACACTGCTTTTTTTCCAGCAAGCTTTTCGTTTACAAAATACGGTCGAAATCTATCTAATAATAACTTTGTTTGTGCAGAAGGCCCAAACCAATATATTGGTGTTCCAATAATTATAAAATTTGATTTATCAATTTTTTCGTACAGTTCAATCATTCCATCATCCAAAATGCATATTAAATCATTAATCTTACATGCACGACAGTCTGTACATGGATTTAATGCATAATCATATAAAAAAAGCTGTTCAGTGTTTATTTTATTACTTACACTATTCTTAAGATATTCTGATAATACTGCTGTATTTCCCTTTTTTCGAGGGCTTCCATTTAATATTAGTACTTTCTTCATAGTTTTATTTAATGAATATCATTTGCTTAGTGTCAACAAGCTTTTTGTTAACTTCAAATTTATATATATAAATACCACTATCGACCCCATTTCCGTTGCAATCTGATCCGTTCCAAATTATTGAATAATTCCCTGGATGTTTTTTTTCATTTAAAAGAATATCTATCAATTTACCAGACATATTGTAAACACATAAGCTTGCATTTGCGTTCTGAGTAAGTTCAAAGTTTATTCTTGTGTAATCTGTAAAAGGATTTGGATAATTCTGAGTTAAAGACTTAGGGTGAAAATTATTTACAGAATTGATACTAGTGTTTCCTTCACTTTTTTTTATTGTAACTGTTAAATCCTGATTTGCTGGAATATTAACTTTAACATAGCAAACCGCATATGAATCTACAATATAAGATTGTTCTAAACTTCCATTAGTTACTATATATCCTGAATCACTTAATGGCATTAAGAATTTAATCAATCCATTTGCAAATGATTGACCTTGTTTATTATAAATTGTAGCTGCAAGACTATCCAAGCTACCATTATTAATCATATGATAATTTAAATTTAACATATCGCCATGGGAATGAGTATATATTGTATTTTCAGGTTGCAGATTACTTCCATTAACTCTAATTACCCGATAAGCACGAGTTCCATCGCAGACATTATCAGTTGATAAATCGTAAGGATGTGAATTGATATCTCCAGCATCTGAATGAATATGTCCCCAAAGGGCCATATCGACTCCTAAGGAAGAAAGGTTAAGTTCATGTTTAAAATCATAATGATAAAATAAAACCTTCGTTTTCGAACCTGCATTTAAAAGATCATTTTGTAACCAGGTAATTTGCGATGGAATAAAACTTAAATCTCCGTAAATATCATACATATAACTGTCGTAGTTATCATAAGATTCTAAGCCAGTAAAATGCACATTTCCATAATCAAAACTGTAATCGTGTGTTAAATATTCTGAATTAGCCGGGGGAATTTCGTGTTGTCGCCAACCAAAGAATCTCCACCATTCACGCCTTGCTGTTCCCTGTGATGGTGGTGTAGCGTCCCAGCCTCCTAAATCGTGATTTCCAGGAACTATATAAACAGGAACTTCAAATTTTTCAAGCAATTCAACAGTTCTAGTATGATTTCTTCGACATTCAAAATCTTCTAATTCACCCTCATTAATAAGGTCGCCAGTTAATAATACAAATTCAGGTTGAATTAAATTAATATCCTTTATTACTTCATATAAATCATTTAACTCCGAAGTATCAGTTACTCCTTCGGGATCTTCATAAAAATAATGGGTGGGTAAATGCGTATCGGTTAATTGAACAAAATAATAGTTTTCTTTATACTGATCAATTATTTTAACAGCATTTGTTACTTCATCAGTAATATTATCTGATGCTGAAATTCTTAAATCATATAATTCATATAAATCAACATCGGGAATTGTTGCAGTTAAAGTCCACTTTTGAAGTCCAGAATTATAATTTGCAGCTGTAATATCGAGTGGTACTTCTATATTATTATAAAATAATACTGCATCCCAATCAGTTGTTGTTTGTGGGGCAAAACATGTGATATTTAATTCTTCGCCTGGAACAACAATAGAAGGAATGTTTAAGATTGGGCATTGCACAACAGTTAAGGTATCACCAATTGGTATATCACATTCGTTCGAAGAATATTCCAATTCCCCCTCCGAATAGTACATTATATTACTCCCGTTAATTGTTGATGTATTAAATTGCAAATCAGCATTACCTGATGCAACTGGAGAAAAATTCAGCTTTATTAATGTAGTCAATTCATTTAACCAAAAACTCCCACTGTAGTTTAATATAATATTTCCCTCTGTTGAGTCATCAGTAATTGACCCAGATTCTGATTCAGTTCCCGTTTTTTCAAAACCAGTATATTGAAAAATCAATGGATTATATTCCATCTTAAGAGAAAATGAAGTAATCGTTTCTGATCTGTTATGAATAGCAATATCTACAGGAAGTGAAAAGTTGTTATTGTTTTCAACGTTTTTATCATCTGTTTTTAAGACAAAAGCATTGTCAGCTGATTGAATATCGCTTGCAGTACGAGGTTGAATAGAAATAGAACCATAATTTATACCTACAACTCCTATTACAGAACTAAACGGATAATTATAAACCAACGGGAAACCATCATTCATAAAATTATAAATTCCTGGACGAATCTCACAAGCTCCGCTTCCATCGTTCACCCACCAGTTACCATAACTATCAAAAGTACTCGTTACATTACAATTATTAACTTCAACAAATACTCCCTCATATGCTTCGCTTGTAACCTGGTTTGTTGATATTTTTGTTGTTTCAGGAAGAGGATTTGAAGTACTTATTACATTAAATGAAGTTAGATCTTTAATTTCAGTAAAACCTTCATATTCGAAAACTGTTCCTGTAATTAAAATACTGTCGCCAATAGAAGGGGAATAATAATTATCATAAATAAAAACTCCATTCCATGCACCTCCTTGCGATGATGAAATAAAATAACGACCCCCTAAATAGTCAATTGCTGTTACAATTCCTCCAGTTGTAACAGACTGTCCTTCATAATCTGAAGGAAAACTACCATCTCCAGAATTGTTAGTATATTGAATATCATAAATACTTATTTGAGCAAACAATATATTTGATATAATAATGCACACTAGAAGCAAAAATCCTTTTTTCATTTCCAATTAAATAATTTAATAAGGTAAATGTAGAAATTTAGATGGCATTGAAGTCAAAAAGATTAATAAAGCTTGTATTAAAATCGAGTTTTTATTGAAATTTTCTATTTGAAGAGCTCCAAATATTTGATTTTTCCAGAATTTATTGAGTTTTAAAATAAATATATCGAACCTAAGGAATACGCTATCATAAGAATCGCCAAACAATAATAAATTAAAACTCTTTTGTATTTCGATATACTTTCTTGTGATTTGTTTGAAAATATAAATCCTAAATTTGCTATTAACAAGGCAAATATCATTAAAACAATATGTTCAATCGGCCATAATCTTTTGGACACCATCTTAACTCCACCATCAGCACTTACATAATCATATCCTAACGAAGAACCCAAGTTGGAAAAAAGAATCAATCCGAAAATTAGTTGGAGATACAAATTAATAATAAAGGTATATGATAATATTTTATCGATTAAAGTATAATCTCTTTTCTTATAAATTCCTACAATTGATCTGGAAATTAATACTACTGCTATAATTAAAAAAGTGCCGCTAATTATATAATGCAACAATTTTATGATATGAAAACCACTTTCTAAATTCATAAGCTTAAGTGAAAGTTTTATTCAAATTAACAGTTTTTTTTGCTTACAGAATGAAAGAATCCAAGAAATTTTATGATGCAAACATGTAGAAACGAAAAAAAGTTGTTAGCTTGCCGTCTAACAACTTTGATTCTTTTATTTAATTAGCTATAAAAAATTCAATATTAATTTTCTAATACAAACATATAAAGTAATTCTGAAGAAATTCTGTAGTTGTAAAAAGTACTCTAATAAAATCTAATTAGAAAAATCCTAAATACTAAAGACTATAGTAAAACTGTGCATTTTTTCATACATATATGAAATATCAAAATTATATACTTCACATATTTTTTTAACAATTGAGAGTCCTAAACCTAAAGATTCTGAAGATTTTGAAGATTTATAAAATCGCTTAAACAAATCTTCTGCATTTATTTTTTGATCTAGCCCTGAATTAGATATTTTTATTGAGTCCTCAAACTGTTCAATGATTATTTGTCCTTTATTTATATTATGGCGAATTGCATTTTTAATTAAATTCATAAATAAGATCTCAGCTAAATATGGATTCATTTGAACAGAAAAATCACTTTGAATGTTATTTGTAATTAAAATATTCTTTGAATTAATAAGATCTTCAAGCAAATCCAGCTGATTTTTAATGATTAAATTTATTTGCACATTTTCAGATTTGGGAAACTGCCGATTTTCAATTTTTGCAAGTAATATAAGGGTTTTGTTTAATCGAGAAAGTCGGTTAGAAGCCTCATATGCATCGACAACTGCTTTGTACTGATTTTGTTCCAAATTACTTTGCAGTAACAATTCCATTTTTGAATTAATTATTGCTAAAGGATTCTGTATTTCATGTGAAGCATTCTCGGTATATTCTTTTAAATTAAGATAATCGGTATTTATTCGATCTGTCATTGTTTTAATTACCCGATTTAGATCTTCAAATTCTTTAATGTCTGATTTTTGAAGTGCAAATTGCTCATGTGTATTAACATCGTATCCGCTAATTTTTTTAATAGTATCATAAAATATTTTCCACGACTGTTTTAAGGTTATCCTATTCATAATTAATAACGTAACTATAAGAACTATAACCAATATTGTTAGCGTTAAAAATATTCTAATAATCAATAAATCAGACTCTTCCATGGATTTGAATATCTGAACATAAAATTTTTGATTATTATAGGTTGCCACAAAACCCAGTTTTCTAAATGGAACATACCTATTTTGAGCCTTATCAAAAATTAAAGTATCAGCATATACAATCTCCTTTTTACTTAAATTATTATCTATAGGTTTAATTATGATCCGTTCGTCTGGATTTGGAGGAATTTTATTTAAAGGATCATCAGTATTTAAAAGTATTAATATACTTGCTTTTCGTTTTTCTAGTTCAAAATTCAAGTTTTGATCAACCTGTCCTCTTAATAAAAAATAAAACGCTACAATTCCAAATAAAAAAATGAAAAGAGTTATAGATAAAAAATTAAGTGTCGTTTTAGTTAAAAGTTTCATCCTGCGGTTAAATCAAATTTGTATCCAACTCCATAAACAGTTTGAATATAGTCTGTGCATCCTAAATTCAAGAGTTTCTTACGAAGGTTTTTAATATGTGTATAAATAAAATCAAAGGAATCGGCTGTATCCATAAAATCGCCCCAAAGGTATTCTGCTAAACTTATTTTGGTAATTACTTTGTTTTTATTTGATATAAAAAATAGTAACAGATCGTATTCTTTTTTAGTTAATTTAAGTTCTTTGTCAAGTACAAAAGCCCTATGTTCATCAGGTAATACTTTTATTTCTTTCAAAATAATTTCATTATGACCACTAAAATGTATTCTTCTATTTATTGATTTTAAGTGTGCATTTAACTCTGCTAAGTGAAATGGTTTAGTAAGATAATGGTCAGCACCTATTTCTAGTCCTTCAATTCGGTTTTCTAATGATCCTCTTCCTGAAATAATAATAATTCCAAATGAAATTAGTTTTTCTTTAATTTTTTTTATGATTTCGAGTCCGCTTCCGTCAGGTAAATTAATGTCAACAATGGCACAATCGTACTCATAAAGTTCAATTTTTTCAATTGCATCTTCAAAATTATAAACTGCCTCACACAAATGACCTTCAGTAGTTAAGTACTCAACTATTGAATCAGACAAAGGTTTTTCATCTTCAATAATAAGAATTTTCACAATCTTTAAATTTAAGCCTTTGCAAGATAGTTATACATTAACGAAATTAAAAAATAATTTCTATCAATAAAGCTATTTAGTGGTTTTGTCTTCGTACATTTTTTCATATAGCTCATCAACAAATTTACATAGGTGTATCTTATTTATTTAGGATTATACAATAAAAAAAAGTCCTCCCTATACCTGTTACTTATTACTTTGCCATTGCATTTTTTTGTTTTATAAACACATATTTATACAGAATGTTAATGTACAACTTAGTTTTTAAAGAAATATTGATATATTTAGGAATCAATTTGAAAAGCACTCAAGTAAACCTAAATGAAACCATTCAAAATTTTACTCTTTTTAATAAGTATTACACTGGTGCTTTCATTCATTTCATTGGTATTCCCTAATAATGGTATTCAAATTGGTAATAACCTTCTTTTTCGATTTCCCAATTTTAAAAGTTTTTATATCACTGATGAATCAAAGTATGCTGACATTACTGAAATTCTTGAATATCATCAGTCCGATATATCAGATAATATTGACGATATAATTAGTGATACTCTCAAAGAGATCGATGATAGTATTCATGTTGTACCCGATTCATTAAAAGCAGAAATGCAAGTTGATTCGTTGGAAACTTTAGATACTTTAAAAACTAAAAGTCCTAATAAGAAACCAGGAAGTATTAGACAAAAATTAGAATATAAAGAAAATAACAAAAGTGTACTATATCCCTTTTATGATCATTTAAAGAATCTCAACAAATCAGGTGAACTTATCAGAATATTGCACTACGGTGATTCTCAAATTGAGGGAGATCGTATTACTTCATATATTCGCAATGAGTTACAGAAACAATTTGGTGGAACTGGAATCGGGATGTTTACTCCTGTTATTATTAAAGGCACCAATATTTCAATGGATCTTAAATTAAATGGCAGTTGGGAACGCTATACGATACAAAGTATTAAAAATAGCAATATATTTCATAAACGGCTGGGTGCTTTAATGAGTTTCGGACGATTTGCTCCCGTTTCTTCATCTGAAAATATAATGTATTCTGGAGAAATAAATCTTCACAAATCGAATATTACTTATTTAAGAACCAGGAAATTTAAACAATGTAGAGTTTTCTACGGATACAACGATGGACCATTTATTGCAGAACTTAAATACAAAGACAACACACTTGACGCTGAATTAATACCAACATCGCATCATCTGAATACATTAAAGTGGGATATAGACGGTGCTCTTGATGAAATTACCATAAGTTTTAAGGGTGAAGATAGTCCTGATATTTATGCCATTGCTCTTGATGATAATTCAGGTATTGCTGTAGATAATATTCCTTTGCGTGGTAGTAGTGGAACTGATTTTACAAAAACTGATTTAGCATTTTTAAGATCTATGTACCAAAAAATAAATACTAAACTTATTATAATGCAATTCGGAGTTAATCTAGTTCCTTATATACAAAATGACTATTCATATTACGAAAAGCAGTTTTACAAACAACTCAAAACCTTGAAAGGTTTGAGGCCTGATATCTGCATTATTGTAATTGGAGTTTCAGATATGTCAAGAAATAACAATGGCCGATACGAAACTTATCCAAACATTGAAAAAATACGAGAAGCACAAAAAAATGCTGCATTTAAAGCTGACTGTGCATTTTGGGATATGTACGAAGCTATGGGAGGTAAAAATTCAATGCCGGCCTGGGTAAATAATTCACCTGCATTAGCAAGAACAGATTTTACCCATTTTACCTGGAAGGGTTCAGTGGTTATTTCGCAAATGTTTTTCGAGGCTTTAATGTATGATTATAACGAATACTTAAAAAATGAAGATTCGAAAAATTAGTATTCTCATTTTAATCCTGATTTCAGTCTTTACTTTAAGAAGTCAAAGCTTATGTGATACGCTGCCTTTTATTCGTTGTGAAGAAAATAAAATTGTTAAAACTAATGATGAAAAATTAAATCATTTAGTTGAGAAATTCAAACAACTTAAATCAGACAATCCTAATTCAATTAATATTGTTCACATTGGCGATTCTCATTTGCAAGCTGGGTTTTTATCAGAAAAAATTAAACAACAATTATTTCAATATTTTGCATCAAATGATACGATTGCTTCACCCGGATTTTTGTTTCCATTTACTATAGCGCAAACAAATAATCCGTTCTATTATAAAGTAGAATATACTGGTAACTGGAGTTGGTGTAAAAATGTCGATTCTGAAAAAACTTGTAGTTTGGGTTTGTCGGGAATTACAGTTAAAACAAATGATTCAGTTGCATCATTTAGCATTAAAATGCAAAATGATAAGTACGATTTTCCTGCAAAATACTTCTTTAATATCATAAAAATCCTTCATAATGCCGATAGCTCTCTCTTAGTAAAGGTTAATAATGAAAAAGTATATTCTAAAAATGGATTTTCAATTGCTCAGCTTGCAAATTTAACAGATTCTATCTCAGTTAATATATCTATAAATGATACAAGCAAAGCATTTGAGTTGTATGGAATTATTCTAATAAATGATAAATTAAATATTAACTATCATACAATAGGTGTAAATGGTGCCACATCGCATTCTTACTTAAAATGTGACTATTTTTCAACTCAGCTAGCTCTTATTAATCCTGATTTAGTGATAATTTCATTGGGAACAAACGAGGCATTTGATGATGATTTTTCATTCCTTGAGCATGAATACATTCTAAAAGATCTTATTTTACAAATAAAAGATGCTGTACCCAATTCATCTATATTACTAGTAACACCAAACGATCATAGCAAAGAAGAAGAATTAAATAAACGAGTACTACGAGTAAGAAAAAATATATTAAAAAATTGTAATGAGTTTCAACTTGCCTATTGGGATTTTTTTACAATTATGGGAGGAGAAAACTCTATAAACGATTGGTATAATAACGAGTTAACTGCCAACGATAAAATTCATTTTAGAAAAAAAGGATATGAAATACAGGGTAAATTATTTGTAAATGCCCTCATTAAACTACTAGAAGAACAATAAAGTAATTAATGGATATTTTAAAAGACATATTATTATATTCCGAAGCAAAACCCTTACTTTTTACAAGGCTTTATTTCTGGGGATTTTTTGCTTTTTTGCTTTTAATATACTCAATCATTTACAAGAAAAGTCCTCTTAGAAACGCTTACCTATTTTTTATGAGTCTTTTCTTTTATTATAAATCGGGAGGATATTTTTTTACACTGCTTATATTTTCGACCATTGCAGATTTTACATTGGGTCAATTAATTTATAGCGCTAAAACGGATTTAAAGAAAAAGTTGTTTGTCGCAACAAGCGTAATAATAAATCTAAGTCTTTTAGGGTATTTTAAATACACTTACTTTTTTACAGATATCATTAATACTACCTTTCACTCCGATTTTGAAGTAATAAACTATCTTGCCTCCTTAACAAACAATTTAACTGGTTCTTCTTTTGATATATCAAGAATTATTTTACCTGTTGGTATTTCTTTTTATACTTTTCAAACTATAAGTTATACTGTCGATGTTTACCGGAATAAAGTAAAACCTGTAAAAAATATAATTGATTTTGGATTTTATGTTTCGTTCTTCCCGCAACTAGTTGCAGGTCCCATAGTTCGTGCAGCAGAGTTTGTACCTCAGCTTTATCAAAAATTTAAACTTACTAAGCAAGAGTTTGGGCATGCTGTATTCTTAATTATGAATGGTTTAGTTAAAAAAATGCTTATCTCCGATTATATATCCATAAATTTTGTTGATCGTATTTTCGATTCTCCTTCATCTTTTACAGGTTTTGAAAATCTTATGGCAGTTTATGGTTATTCTATCCAAATCTATTGTGATTTTTCGGGATATACAGATATTGCTATTGGAGTTGCTTTACTATTAGGTTTTAAGTTGCCAATAAACTTTAACTCTCCTTATAAAGCAATTAATATAACTGATTTTTGGAGAAGATGGCACATTTCGCTTTCATCGTGGTTACGCGATTATTTATATATTCCTTTGGGAGGAAATCGAAAAGGAAAAACAAGAATGCATATTAACCTTATGATAACCATGTTGCTAGGTGGACTATGGCATGGTGCAAATATGCGATTTGTTATTTGGGGTGGATTACATGGACTAGGATTAGTAATTCATAAGCTTTGGGTAAAAATGAATTTATCGTTAAGTAAGTATTACACTACCCGAACGAGTAAAAATATCTTCTATCGTTTTATTTCAGTATTTACAACATTTCATCTGGTAACTTTTGCATGGATATTTTTTCGTGCAGAAAATATGGAAAAATCATTAATCATGATAAAACAAATAGCAGGCAATTTTCAATTTGAGCTTATTCCAATAATGATTGCATCCTATTACAAAGTATTTATTATCACTATACTTGGATTTACCATTCACTGGCTGCCAACCAAATTAAAAGAAAACTTTAGGGGTTGGTTTATTAAAACCCATATTGTAATTAAGATTATTATGGTTGTTTTAATTGTTTTTATCTTATACCAAGCTAAATCAGCCGAGATTCAGCCATTTATATATTTCCAGTTTTAGAAATAAAAGTAATAATAACTGCTTTTAATTTACATTATAAAACTTTAACCTATAATATCTTTTTGTAGCTCTTCATTTTCGTCACCCCACTTATCTACAAAACTAATCATTGTTGATTTATTTTTAAAAGGAGGATACTTTACTTTAACTGTTAGTCTTTGATAATGATGGAAATAAATACCAAGAGCTAGCTGTATAGGCATAACTGTATTATCAGTTAAAGACAATTTTTTAACCCTATTAAATAAGTCAAAATCTGCTTTTTGTATTCTTTCATCCCACAATCCGATTGATTTAATAAATTCTTTTTTAGTAATAATAGCGGATCCGCTAAAACCTTCAATTAATTCATAACCCCATTTTAAAAATCTATTTTCGGCATATTTATTAAAATTACCATACATTAAATACTTCATTAAATTGAGTGAAAATTTATTAATTCCAAAAATGGTTTGTAAAGGATATTTAATGAACTTCCATTTCCTTGAAATCTTTCTTTGTATCATTTTATTCTCAAGGTGATCATTTGTTGCAACTGATAATACTTTAAGATCCTTATACTTTTTGAAGATTTCTAAAACTCTTACATCCCAGTTGGGAGAAACAATTATGTCATTATTAAAAAAACAAACAATATCATATTTTGCTTTTTTTAATCCTACGTTTTGACAATAAGGGTAATTATAATTGCCATCATTATGTACTATTTCAACATTTTTTTTTGAAGAAAAAAACTCTCTACTTTTATCAGTTGAATTATTATCAACAATTATTAATTCAAAATCATTCTTTGTGTTTTCAATCAATTTTTGATAGAAAATTTCATTCATTGATTTTTGATTGTAAATACTTGCAATTATTGATATCATATCTTTTATCCGATTTTAAGAATTCAAAAATAAACAATTTATCCCCCTTATCAATAAATAATGAAAATGTAAATCCAATAATAAAAAGTACATTTTTGTTGTGATACGGGTTAAACCCTAATTTTATATTTTATTTTTTCCTACTTTTGTCAGTTCTATACATCAAATAAATTATTATTACAAATTATGAAAGCATTCCGCAATTTCTTAAAATATTTAATCCCATATTGGGTTAAGGGACTAATTAGTATTCTGCTTTCATTATTGTCAACAATATTCTCACTATTTTCCTTCACTTTGGTTATTCCATTTTTGGGAATACTATTTAAAACTCAGGAATTAGTGCAAGATCCAGTAGCGTTTGAGTTTTCATTCGAGTCAATTAAGCACAATTTCAATTATTATGTAAGTAATATAATTACCAGTGATGGAGAAGCAAAAGCCTTATTAATGGTGAGTGTTTTGGTAGTAATTTTTGTATTCCTAAAAACTATTTCGCATTATGGTAGTAACTATGCTATGGCTCCTTTAAGAACTGGTATTGTGCGTGACATTAGGAATAAGCTAAACGCAAAAATTATGGATTTGCAGATATCTTATTTTACCGAGGAGCGTAAAGGAGATATGATTTCCAGAATGACCAATGATGTAACAGAGATTGAAGTTTCAGTTGTATCATCCTTAAATAATGCCATTAAAGCACCTATTACGATTGTTATATATCTCGTTACATTATTTATAATGAGTCCTTTTCTTACGATATTTGTTTTAATATTATTACCTATATCCGGAACTATTATAGGTAGTATAGGAAAATCATTGAGAAGAAAATCATTAAAAAGCCAGGAAAGATTAGGAATGCTTTTGTCATACATTGAGGAAACATTGTTTGGTTTACGAATTATCAAGGCATTTAATACTGAGAAGTATATCAACAAAAGATTTGTTAATGAAAATAATTCTTATGCTAGATTATTAAAGAAAATCTGGAGAAGAAGAGAATTAGCTGGACCTTTTAGCGAGTTTATGGCAACGATAGTTATCATTGTTATTATGTGGTATGGCGGAAGCATGGTGTTAAATCAGAATGTAGGTTTACAACCACAGGATTTTATTGCTTATTTAATAATATTTTCTCAGATTATTCCACCAGCTAAAGAAATTTCAACTGTTTATTATAACTTTCAACGAGGATTAGCTTCTATTGATAGAATTAATGTTATTCTTGATGCTGATATTAAAATAAAAGATAAACCAAATGCAAAATCAATTGATGTTTTTAATGATGTTGTTGAATATAAAGACTTAAGTTTTAAGTACATTGAAGATTATGTATTAAAAAATGTCAACTTAAAGATCGAAAAAGGTAAAACAGTTGCTTTAGTAGGTCAATCTGGTTCTGGAAAGTCAACATTGGTAGATCTATTACCAAGATTTTACGATGTAATAGAAGGTGAAATATCAATTGATGGACACAATATTCAAGATTTAAAAATTAAAGATTTACGAAATTTAATGGGTATTGTAAGCCAGGAATCAATTTTATTTAATGATACTATATATAACAATATAGCATTTGGACTGGAAGATGCCACAGAGAAAGAAATTATTGCTGCTGCTAAGGTTGCCAATGCACATGAATTTATTTTACAAACGGAGAATGGTTATCAAACTAATATTGGAGATAGAGGTAGTAAGCTGTCGGGAGGTCAAAGACAACGTATAAGCATTGCCCGTGCTGTTTTGAAAAATCCACCTATATTAATTTTAGATGAAGCAACTTCAGCTTTAGATACTGAATCGGAAAAACTAGTGCAGGATGCACTATTTAAATTAATGGAAAATAGAACCTCAATTATTATCGCTCACAGATTATCAACCGTACGTGATGCGGACGAAATATGTGTAATGCACGAAGGAATTATTGTTGAAAGAGGCAAACATAAGCAGTTAATAAAGAAACAAGGTGTCTATAAAAAGCTTCACGATCTTCAAATTTTTGCATAATATCAAAGAGACATTTTTAATGTCTCTTTTTTAGTTTAAAAGAAAGGAAAGATTTAAATCCTTTTTTCTTTTTTTTTTGTAACTTGGTAATTCTTTGAAATATTTTTTCTGTTTTATTGCTGATATGAAAAATTGTATACCAGCTTTTTTTATTTCATTTTTAATAATCCTTTTTTCTTCCGGAGCATGTAATTCCTTTGCTCAAAACAGTAAAATAGATTCACTAGAAATAATCCTTGAAGAATCTGAAGGAATAAACAAAATTCCATATTATTATATCTTAACTGATTACTATATTTATAATGCTCCAGATAAAGCAATTCGACTTGCAAATGAGTTTCTAATTCTCGCTGAGCAATACAATAACGATTCTATAATTGAATATTGCTATCAATTATTAGGAGAAGCTTATTTTCTCCAGGAAAAATATAAAGAATCATTAGATTACTTTAAAAAAGATCTTACTATTCAGGTAGAAAAAGATGATGAAATTAGAATTGGAAGAGCTTATAATAACCTGGGAATTGTTTACAGAGCTCTAAATAATTACCCAGAAGCAATTTTATGCTATGAAAAATCATTAGAAATAAACCAAAGATTAAATGATGAAAATGGTCTTAGCAGTTCATACAATAACCTGGGAGTTTTACACAAACATCTAAACCTATTTGCTCAAGCCAGAGATTTTTATGAAAAATCATTAGATATAGAAATTCAGTTAGATGATCAACAAGGAATATCTACATCATATCTTAACTTAGGAGAAATTCATCTTAAGTTAAATAATTATGATAAGGCTATCGATTTTTGTAATAAAAGTATTGAAATATGCAAGGTATTAGACTTTAATCATTCCCTTGAATTAAACTATGATATTCTTTATAAAACCTATAAAGAAACTAATAATACTAAAGAAGCCTTATTATATCTTGAGAAGTTTTACGAATTAAAAAATAGAAGAATTAATGAGGAAACAAACACACAAATTGCAGAACTAGAATTAAAATATCAATCAGATAAACAACAGCAAGAAATTGAACTTTTAAATAAGAAAAAGAAACAAAATGTTATAGTAAATATTCTGGGAATTTCGGTGCTTATTATTTTCAGCATTTTATTACTTGTATTGGTTCGCACAAACAAATTAAGAAGAGATAACAATCAAATACTACGACTAAGAAATGTAGAAGTTTTGCAACAAAAAGAAGAAATTGAGGCCCAACGCGATGAAATTGAAACTCAGCGCGATGAAATAAAACGACAAAAGGATATTTCGGAGCTACAAACAGATCAGATAATTAAACAAAACAAAGACATTACGGATAGTATAGAATATGCTAAACATATACAAATTGCCCTATTCCCTGATAAAATCACTTTGCAAAAGGTATTGAAAAAAGGATTCTGCTTATTTAAACCAAAAGATATTGTTAGTGGTGATTTTTATTGGGTTGCGCAGGTTGGAAATAAGTCGATTATTGTTGCAGCTGATTGTACAGGGCATGGTGTGCCTGGAGCATTTATGAGTATTATTGGCATTAATTTTTTAAATGAAATTGTTTATGATGAGGATATTATTAAACCTAGTGAGATATTAAATGAATTACGAAAAAAAATAATTAAAACTCTGGTTCATGCAAATAGAATTGAAGAATCAAAAGATGGAATGGACATGTCTTTAGTTGTTATTGATTATGAAACAATGACACTAGAATATGCGGGTGCTTATAATCATTTATTTTGTATTCGTGATCATATGCTAAATGTTATAAAAGCTGATAGAATGCCTGTAGGTATTTCGGAAAAATCAATATCTCCGTTTACAAACCATACTATTGAAATTCAAAAAGGAGACCTATTTTATCTGTTTACAGATGGATTTGCCGATCAGTTTGGAGGACCGCAACACAAAAAGTTTAGAATTGGGAATTTACGCGAATTACTTCTTGATATTCATGAAAAAGAAATGACAGAGCAAAAAAGAGTTCTGTTTGAAACATTTATTAACTGGAAAAATAAACAACAGCAAGTTGATGATGTTTTAGTAATAGGGATTAAAATATAAAAAGATTTAAGCTTTAATTTTTAAGAGATTTGTTAAATCTTCCATTTTAAGATTTTTACCATTAATCGTATGCTTTGCTTTTAGATAATCATCTTTTCTTCTATCAAGCAGATCTTTAGCATAAACAGTTAAATCTTCTTTTGTTTTACCCCAAATTAGGGGTCTGTCTTTTTTTGCATACATTAATCGGTCTACTAAAGTTGGAATATCCACTTCAAGATAAATAGTAACTCCTGAATTATTCATTAGTTTCATATTGTCAAAAAAAACTGGAGTTCCACCACCTGTAGATACTAAAATATCTTCGTTTTCTTTTATAATGGTTTCAAGAGATTCTTTTTCAATCTCCCGGAATTTATCCATTCCCATATCATAAATAAGTAAACGAATGGTGGTTTTGTATTTTTCTTCAATATAATCGTCCAAATCAACAAAAGGTAATCCAATTTTATTAGCTAACTTCTTACCTACCGAAGACTTGCCACTAGCCATAAAACCAATCAGAAAAACTCTCATAACTAAAACTTTTGATTACTAAATATACAAAAAATCTACATGTTATAAAAATCTTTATTCTTTCCCATTCTCGAAAAGACTCATTTGTGAAGTATCTATATCCTTGATTTCCTCATTTATTTCTGGCTCTTCAATTACTTCTTCTTTTACAATTAAGGGTTCTAATTCTTTTACAACCTTAACCTCATAATTTGACAACCGTTTCCCTTTTGCTTTGTAACTTTTAACACTAATAAAATCTGCAACTTCAATAATCTCATTTTCTCTATTTTTATGTCTTCCTCCAAATGAAACCTCCAGCCTTGGATATTCAACCTCTGTTAGTTTTAATAGTTTAGATTCCTCATTATCACCAATAAAGCTAGTTAATTTATCAAAGGGTTCAACAGCAAATCTTTTTAAATAATAATACTCTAAATCAGCATCATAATATACAGCAGAAAAGATTTTTTCTGCCCGAAACTTCTCTACAATAAGGACATCATCTTCGTAATGATTCATCAAATCGTATGATGATAATCTGTATTTACCCGATTTGGTTATTACAAGTATCTTATCATCACCATGAAATTCACCTAAATAGTTACCTCTTCCATCTGCATTTAATCTTAATACTTCTTCCTCGAACCATATTTTTCTTCCTCCAAGGGTTGATACACCTTCATCCTTCAGTATAATTTTATGGACAGCATATTTTGTTAAAATATTCCCCATTGATTGTCGACCTTTTATTGCCAACTCACTAAAATTGAATTCAAAAATTGGTTTTTTAAGTCTTGGTCTTGGACGTAAATATATTTTAACTATTTCTGCTTCACCGTTCGGATTAGCAGTCATATAGAGGATTTTCGATTTTTTCGTTCCTTTAGTAATATCATACTCCTTATCACGCGTTATTCCTTTTATTGCACAACGTTTAATCAATATTGCGCCATTTAATCCATCGCGATAAATCACATTATATATAGTTCGATCATCGTTTCGTTTAAATACAGCAACATGCAAAATATCCTTTCCAACAAATACTTTATCATCGACTTTAGTTATAATATATTTGCCATCTTGAAGAAATACGATTACTTCATCAATATCTGAACACTCGCTGACATATTCGTCTTTTTTCAATCCTGTACCAATAAAACCTTCCTCTCGATTTACAAACAATTTTTCATTTGCCACAACAACTTGGGTTGCCGCAATAGTATCGAGATTTCTTATTTCTGTTTTTCGATCGCGACCGTCACCATGTTTTTTACGAATTTGTTTATAATAATTTATTGCGTAATCGATAATATGATCCAGATGGTTCTGAACTTCTTTGATTCCTTCCTCTACACCAAGAATATATTCATCTGCTTTTTTAACGTCGAACCTGGTAATACGTTTTATCTTTATTTCAGTAAGCTTTACTATATCCTCTTCAGTAACTTCGCGTAATAATTTCTTTTTAAATGGTTCAAGGCCTTTATCTATTGTTGTTATAACCGACTCCCATGTTTCACATTCTTCAATATCATGATAAATTCGGTTCTCAATAAATATCTTCTCTAAAGATGAAAGATGCCATGCTTCTTGAAGTTCCTTCTTTTTAATTTGCAGTTCCTTTTTTAATAGCTCAACAGTATTATCTGCCGAATGCCTCAGCATTTCGGCAACTCCAATAAATACAGGTTTTGAATCTACAATAACACAAGAGTTTGGCGAAATAGGAATTTCACAATCTGTAAAAGCATATAAAGCATCAATGGTTTGATCAGGAGAAGTTCCGGGAGGCAAATGTATTAATATTTCAACATGTGCAGCTGTATTATCATCAATTTTCCTAATTTTTATTTTACCTCGATCGTTAGCTTTTAAAATAGAATCGATAAGAGATTGTGTTGTTTTTCCAAACGGAAGTTCAGTTATTTTGAGCGTTTTCTTATCTTCCTTTTCTATTTTAGCTCTTACTTTTACAGCTCCACCACGTAATCCATCATTATACTTACTAAAATCAGCAATACCTCCTGTTGGAAAATCTGGATAAAGTTCAAAGCTCTTTCCTTTTAAATATGCTATTGCAGCATCAATAAGTTCATTAAAATTGTGTGGTAGAATTTTTGATGCAAGACCAACTGCAATACCTTCAACCCCTTGCGCTAACAATAATGGAAATTTTACTGGTAAAGTGACAGGTTCATCATTTCTACCATCGTATGATTTTTTCCATTCTGTAGTTTTGGGATTAAAAACTACATCTAAAGCAAATTTAGATAATCGAGCTTCAATATACCGTGGAGCCGCAGCACTATCACCTGTTAATATATTACCCCAGTTTCCCTGAGAGTCAATCAATATATCTTTCTGTCCGAGTTGAACCAGTGCATCCCCAATTGAAGCATCTCCATGAGGATGATATTGCATGGTATAACCAATTACATTAGCTACTTTATTGTACCTCCCATCATCTAACCTTTTCATTGCGTGCAAAATACGGCGTTGAACAGGTTTTAATCCATCATATAAATGGGGTACGGCTCTTTCTAAAATTACATATGAAGCATAATCGAGAAACCAATCTTTATACATTCCTGATAAATGCACAATTTTATGAAGTTCATCACTATGTTTTTCTTCATTTGTAATTTCTGGATTCAGCTCTAACGATTTTTTATTTTGTTGATCCGCTTTTTCCTTATTCTCATTACTCATTCTTACAACAATTATTTAAAATAATCAAACTAAATTTGTTTGCTAATCTACAACGTCTATTTTCAAATTCTCGACAATAAAATCTTGTCTTTCTGGAGTGTTTTTACCCATATAGAATTCTAATAAGTCTTTAACTGCATCATCTTTTCTTAAACGAACTGGATCTAAACGAATATCTTTACCAATAAAGTGTTTAAATTCGTCAGGAGATATTTCTCCCAAACCTTTGAACCTAGTTATTTCAATGTTGTTTTTTAACTTATTTGTAGCTTTTATTTTTTCTTCTTCACTATAACAATAAATTGTTTCTTTTTTATTTCGAACTCTAAATAATGGAGTTTGCAAAATATATAAATGTCCATTTTTTATCATATCAGGGAAAAACTGAAGAAAAAAAGTAATTAACAATAAACGGATATGCATTCCATCAACATCCGCATCAGTAGCTATAATTACATTATTGTATCGTAAATTTTCAACTCCTTCTTCTATATCAAGTGCCGCTTGCAATAAATTAAATTCTTCATTTTCGTAAACAATTTTTTTTGTTAATCCATATGTATTTAATGGTTTCCCTTTTAAACTGAATACAGCCTGAGTATTTACATCTCGAGATTTTGTAATTGAACCACTTGCAGAATCACCCTCGGTAATAAAAATCATAGATTCATTTTTTCGCTCTTCATTTGAATTATAATGAATACGACAATCGCGCAGTTTTTTATTATGAAGGCTTGCTTTCTTTGCCCGCTGTTTAGCCAGTTTTTTAATTCCGGAAATTGCTTTTCTCTCTTTCTCTGATTCAATGATTTTATGCTGTAAAGCTTCGGCTACTTCGCTATTTCTATGAAGATAATTATCAAGTTCATTCTTGAGAAAGTCGCCAATAAAATTTCGGACTGATGGACCATCTGGAGCTATATTCTTTGAACCTAGTTTTGTTTTTGTTTGCGACTCAAATATTGGTTCTTCAACTTTTATGCTAATAGCGGCAATAATTGATGTTTTTATATCAGAAGGTTCAAAATCTTTCTTATAAAACTCACGAATAGTTTTAACGTAAGCTTCCTTAAAGGCTATTAAATGTGAACCACCTTGTGTGGTATGCTGACCATTCACAAAACTATAATACTCTTCACCATATTGATTACCATGTGTAATTGCAACCTCAATATCGTCTCCTTTTAAATGAATAATAGGATACAATCCTTCAGTACTCATATTCTGATCTAATAGATCACGAAGCCCATTTTCAGAGAAATACTTTACACCATTGAGCTTTATTGTTAATCCAGAATTCAGATATACATAATTATGAATCAGCGTAACAACATATTCTTCGATATAGTGATACTCACCAAAAATTTCTTTATCGGGAACAAAAGTTGTTAAAGTTCCATTTTTCTCATTAGTCTTTTGGATATCTTCATCGTTTATTACCTCCCCATTTGTAAACTCAATTGTTTTTCTTTCACCTTCGCGAAAAGCCTCAATTTTAAAATTTGAAGATAGCGCATTTACTGCCTTTATACCAACGCCGTTAAGCCCAACCGATTTTTTAAATGCCTTAGAGTCATACTTAGCTCCAGTATTCATTTTAGAAGCTACATCCATTAATTTGCCCAAAGGTATTCCGCGACCAAAATCTCTTACTTTTACGTAATGATCGGTCATTTCAATCTCAATTGTTTTTCCAAATCCCATCATAAATTCATCGATGGAATTATCCATTACTTCTTTCAATAAAACATAAATACCATCATCTTGTGAAGAACCATCACCTAATTTCCCGATATACATACCCGGTCTTTTTCTAATGTGTTCTTTCCAATCAAGGGTACGAATACTGTCTTCTGTATAAATTGCCGTCATCTCACCTAATTTTTCGTAAATATATATAAAAGAAAAATCCTTGCTGAAATAGTTTATCAACAGAGAATGGCATAAAACTGTTGATAAATTTATAAACCTTGCAAATTAAATAAAAACCAACGAATAATGGAGCATACAGATTGTTGAAAAAATGTTAATTTGAAAAAATTCCCATTTGTTTCATTAACAAGGAAGCATTCATGTTCTGTGTAACACCTAACCGAAGTTTATAATCAAATTTTATTTTTTCGTTGTTTATTTCTACTTCAAAACATTTATTTTTTATATTTTTTGGATATTCCTTTTCTACTTTACATAATGATAAATCATGTGTAGCCACGATACCTGTGGCTTTTAATCGAATTAAATTTTCAACAAACTTCCACGATCCTTTTGCTTTATCAACTGAATTTGTGCCTTTTAAAATTTCATCTAATAAAATAAAAGTAATTTTTCCTTCTTTCAATTTGCTAATAATGTTCTTTAATCTCTTTAGCTCAGCATAAAAATACGATTCATTTTCTTTCAGTGAATCAGCTGTTCTCATTCCGGTGTAAATATCCATTATTTTAAAATGAAATTTACTAGCACAAACAGGCATACCGCTCATTGCAAGAATTAAATTAATACCTACAGTTCTTAAAAAAGTACTTTTACCTGCCATATTAGCGCCTGTTATAATATCAATTACACCTTGCTTGTCAATACTGAAATCATTATTAACTCGACCTAATTTCGGTATTAAAGGATGGCCCAATTCTTCAGCATCGATAATTGTTTTATCAGAAATGACAGGAAAAACAAATTCTTGATTGTTATAACTGAAATTAGAAAGACTAATATAATAGTCAAATTCAGCAATAACTTTTACCCATAGCTTAATATTTTGTCCGTATTTAAGTTTCCATCTTTCTAAACGCATTAATGAATACAAATCCCACATTAATGTAGCATTTAATATTACACCTAAAAAAATATTTAACCGAGTATCAAATGCATCTATAATTCTAATTAATTTTTTAAAAGCAGATTGCGCATGTTCTGTATTTGTTTTTAAATCGTTCTTTAATAATGTTAATGTTTCAGAATTAAAATTTTCAACTTCAATGTGTCTGATTAATTTTGAATAGATTTTCAATATTCTAAGCTCCTCGCTAACAATGCTTTGTTCTTTATTAGTACGTCTTAACAATATACTTGCTACAAATAATTGAAGTAAAGCAAAAAGAACAAACCACGAATAATGAGATATTCCGACAATTAAAAGAACTAAAAAGGTTATTGTAATTATTGGAAGTATAATTACAGTTGCTTTAAAAAACATTCTTTTTAAAAAGTAAACCGGACTGTCAATCCATAAACTAATCTTTTTGTTATCATCATCGGTAACAGGACACTTAAATCCAACGGCCATAAAATCGTGGCGCCAATTAATTTTGGGCGCTAATTCTTTTATTACCTCTTGTTTTTTCTGATTGTTCTGAAGATTATCACTATTGATATTTAATAGTCTGCTTGCTAATAGTTCTCTGCCTACAAGTGTTACAGTCCTATTTAAATATTGAAACAAAGATCCTTCCCCAAATAAATCTAAATCGTAAGAATATCGGTGTTCACGGTTAATATAATTTTCGCCGCTATTAAAACTTGAAAAATCATTCTTTATAGCCTTGGACTCATCTTTATTAATTCTGATAAGATTTCGATAATAATTTAGGATTTCGGTTCGAGTAATATAAAGAACAACCAAGAAAATAAAGAATGCTAACATTATTAAAACCAAACTAAGCTTTAAATAACTAAACCGTTTAATTAAAAAAACAAACAAAGCAATTGTAAAAACAAATGCAATAAATCTTAAAAAGCTTATAAAAATGAGGTTCTTTTTAACTTGAGCAAGTTTTGATTCAAATAATTCAATTCTTTTCCGATAAATATTCTCCAATTCATTAATCTCCATTTTCTTGCAGTTTAAGCTTATTTAGCTCTGTTTCCATAAGATTTCTAAGCTGTTGTGACAACACTGTAGTTTCCGTATCTTTAAATTCATTAAAAGGGATCTCATCTAATATTTTTAAGACAACTTTATGCTTTCCCTTAAATATTCCATTTGGATATAACAAATTTAGACCAGTCCCGTAAATAATTACTGGAACTATTGGAACCTGAGCTGCTTGGGCCAATTTAAATGCCCCTTCTTTAAAATTCCCAAGTTTTCCAGTCTTCGACCTTGTCCCCTCTGGAAAAATAGTTAAAGTGCACCCTTTTTTCAAAACCTTCTCTGCATCAAACATCATTTTTTTTATACTCGATTTACTTGATCTTTGAAGCTTAATATCTCCTTTTAGATGCATTAGCCAACCATAAAAAGGTATTTTGAATACCTCGGCTTTCGAAATCCAACGAAAAGGAACTCCAAGTCTATAAATAAGAAGGATATCTTCCTGCGATTGATGATTTGCAATAATTATTTTTGATTTAAGGTGTAGTTTTTCTTTTCCGATAATTTTCACTTTCCATCCTGGAACCAATAGAGTAAATAAACTACCCCAGAAATTTGAAAAATAGTTCAGTAGAGTTAATTTTTTATCAAATAATACTGTTAAAAACCAAATTACTATAAAAATCAGACTGTTAATTAATGTAATACTTATTATTAACACCCAAACATACAC